>SZPB01000018.1 GCA_030263535.1 Cytophagia bacterium CHB2 | reverse complement strand
CTTTTTGTACTCTACGCGCCTTGAGCCACGCTAAAAGCGAAAAGAGCGCGGCGAGAATGCTGACAAAAGAGCCAATAGCGTTGAACAGTTCCATGTCTATTCCTTACGTTTTTTGAGCCAGGTCTCGCAATCGCGATGAATATGTACACCGATCTCGCGCTTGCCGTGCGTGCGATAGAGCGGCGACTCGACGGCCTTTTCAATTTGCGCGAGGATGAATTCCAAGCCGACAATTTCGTCTTCGAGATTCATGCGATCGTTCACGGCCATGAGAATGAGAGTGTCAATGCCGCTGTGGCGCGCTATGACTTGCAAACGGATGCTCTCATTCGGCGCAGCAGCCATGGCTTCTTCGAGGAATTCTTTCTCGACTTCGAGCTGCTGTTTGTGGACTTCCGCAGCCTCGCGCTGAGCCATTTTGTCGTACAACTCTTCTTCGTATTCCTGCCACAACTCGACGCGAAGGTAATCTTTCTCCTCGCGCTCGTTCTTTGGCTCCAACACGAAGTACGTGGATTCGTCAATCGCCTGCTCGATCCATTCGACCTCCGCCGCGCGCGACGACTGACGAAATTCCTCCAGCGCCTGCAATGCCTCGGCATTATCGAGGTGTGCGAGCGTCATGACGATACGCTTGAGCTCTTCCTGCGGCGTGCGCGGATCGTGGAGCTTGGTAATCCGCGATTTGAGCTCGGCGGGGGTGAAGTCTTGGGACATGGGAGGCTCCTGTCTTCCTTCAACGAAGATTAAAAAATTTTCTACAGCCATTCAGGTAGAGGTAGTGGCGATTTCAGTTTAAGAATGGAGTCCTTTAGAATCGCTAAATCAGTTGGGTTTTTGTCGCCAAGATAGGATTCAATCAATGGCAAGAATTTTTCAATGGTTTCTATTTTAGATATTTCCTCAACCATATTCTTCATGTACCAATGAACATAGCCCCAAAGCCCTTTTGGGGGATCGACATTGGGATTTTTTTTGTAAAGAACGACGGTCTGATTCACATGATTTAGAAGTTTCTGCCATTCGCCGCCTTCAGGTAAACAGAAATGCTTTATAAGCATCCAACTGGCGGATTTGGGTTCTTTGAGTTGACTGCGGTCGAATTGTCCCCTCGCGCAATTGACCACATAACCTCCCTGATGGTCATCGCTTTTGTCGTTGAGACCAACAAATTCCCACTCGCCAATTAGGCCCGCGTTGTCATTGATGAGATGAATAGCGAACAAGGTGTCAAGATCGCAAGGCCATGGCATGCAAACCTTCAAAACTACATCTTCTATTTGAATTCGATTATGAATTCGATTGACGGCACTGCAGCAGTTCTTCCACAACATCTCAGCCTCCCTTTTGTCAAATCTTCGTGCTGCATGTTGTGTAGGATTGCGATAATGTTCACGCAATATTTCAAGTTCATGATATAAATCAGGATCATGTTCATTCAGAAATACCCCGTCTAACCCTTTCGTCATTTTATACCAATTAAGGGTTTCTGGAAGTAGTTGGTCCTGTCTATCCGAATTGTTTTTCAGATTTTGCCAATGAGATTTGTTGAAAGGCTCTGTCTTCAAGTAGCAACGATAAAAGTGCCGTAAAGAAGCCTCTGTTGCACGGAGCATTAAGCTAGCGGCACCTGTGCTCACGCCATAAGACAAACAGCAGGCCGCATCTTTAAAGTCGTGTTTCACCACTTTTGGCAGCCAATTAAACGCGCCTTCGACAAATTCTTCACTTACGACTTTTTCCGTATTGATTAGTCTTTTCAGTTCATGCAGCTTCATTTCCGGAATGAAAATTCGAAGCTCTTCACGATCTTCACATTCACGCTTCAGTTCTGATTCAACTTGATTCGCAAATGCTTCGAAATCATTGGCTAAACCCATGCCGATGGCGTAATTGCTAGTATCGGTCTCCTCTTTGCCGTTACCGTTTGTGCTCTCAATATCTATAAATTGATTTCGTATATCTTGAGCGATACCGTCAATTTTGTTGATCGTTCTTTGCAGACCAAAGAGACCGAGCAAATCGAAAACGGAGTCGAGCTGCCCTCGAGCCTTTTTTACACTGACGTCAGCTTCAATGGCACGAAGGTTCGAGATGAGTGTTCCCAACTCAACCAGCTTGCAAGGTTCTACCGCTAGCATATTCACGCTCCCTGAAGATTGTGGCGTCTATTCTTTCAGGTTTCCAAACTTTTCCATCAATGGAAATCCCGCCGTATCATCAACCGCAAGCGGCAGAAGATAGCCTGGTCCTCTTTTCGGCCTCTTGTTGCCCATGAACCACTCATAATTCTTTCCCTCGGCATCAGGGACTTCCTGCGGTCGCGGATAGTGAATCGGGAGCTGCGGCTGAGACGTATTCAGCATCTTGCTCAAATCAGCGATATTCTCCAGCTTCGCGAACTCGTTTTCATCTTTACGATAATAGGCGTGCGCCACTGCCGCCTTGAATCGGCGGATGAGCTCCGCTTTTTGCTCAGTTAGAGCTTGCCAACCTTCACCGTCCAACGAGTCGTAACGTTTTAGGTTCAATTCCCGAATACCGGTGACGTTGATGCGGACGCTGCCGAAGCCTAAAGGCTTGGCAAATCCCAAACGGTGACACATGTTTGATTCCATCTCCAGCGCCCAGAGCAACGCGCCAAGCTCAACCGCTGCGAGATTTTCAAATCTAACTTTGAAACGAAATTTCGTTCCTACAGGAAGAGCCCCATTGATCGTACGGTTTTGATCGTCGGGAATGCCGCGAACGCGCTCATACTCGTTGCTATTCGCAGTTGGATGATGTCGAAAGAATTTGCGGCCTCGAATGATCATGTCCGGCGCATCGTATCCCACTTGCTCGTCGGGCGCACCTTGTTTGGATTCAGGCTTCGCCTTCACAGGCATTAAATAGAAGCGCGAGGTCGTGGGCTTGGGTGAAGAGAGAATTGCCAGGGTGATTTCGTCCATAGGCTTTTGTTGCTGAGATTCATCCAGCGTCGCGTGGGTAAATTGCACTCGGCCTTGATAAGCCACAATCTTGTTCCGATCACTCTCCCGTTCATTTTTCTCGACTCCTGGTCGGCCTTCAACCCAACCAAACGTGCGACAAGCAGGGCAAAGCTTGTCATGGCTTTCGCATTTCCAATGGTGGCTCGGAAGTCTTAAGTATGTTTTGTTTTGGTATCCCACACGAGGAATGGAAACCGGCGCAATGAATCGCACTTTCATGCCTTTCGCAGTTTTTTCCAGGTAGGCATAAACCAACTCGTTGCCCTTGAGTTTGTAGGTAGATTCCAAAATGAACCGGCTAAAAGCGGGTTCCCAGACTTCGCGCCCCTGCGTCTTTTTTATCTTGCGAGGTTTTGATGGGTCATAATGCTGCTTGCGCCACGTCTCAACGGTTTCACGATGCCGCAATTGATAATCACGGATCAACTCTTCGTATTCCACGCACACATTGTCTGGCAATTCAATCTCCTTGAGCGTCGGGCTGTCTTTGTACTCGGAGATGAAGAACCGCTCTTTAACTTTGAGATCGATGTTTTGATTGGTGATGCAAAGATAGCCTTTTAAAATCTCCGAACGATCATCCTGCAAGGGTTCGAGTTCTTCATACGAATCTGCCAAATGCGTCACATTCCAGACAAGGGGGCCTTGCCGTGGTATTTTAGCTAAAGCATAGCATTCACTGCCATGCTTGTAGTCATTGATATCTACAATTTCATGATGCGCAGATGGAACTTCACCTTTGCCAGCTTGTGGAGCACGCGGGTACTGCCGCACGGTGGCAGCATATGGTCCACGGCGTGGGTTTTCGCCAATCGTAAGCGTTGCCGAGCCCAGCATAAGCTGCAGTCGCCAAACTTCGCCTTTATTTCTGGGGGCCAGCACCCGCGCCGGAACGAGCTTCAAAGCCTCACTAGGTGCGAGGCGATAACTGAGCCGTTGTCCGTAGTCGAAACTGGCGAAACACGAGTTCGTTGCTGCCTCGAAAATATTGCGAACCATGCCGCGCAAGCTCGATGCTGGCAGGATCGGCTCAGAGTCGTCGCCTTTGGGGACATTGAAAAATTCAAAAGATTTGTGCAGTTCTTTTTTGTCGGTTTCATTGGCGAATTTGGCGAGAGAATCCGATATAAAAATCGGCGTTAATGCCGTCAATTCGCACTCGATCTCACCGGACTTCCCAACCCACCGGTCATGCGGCGGAGGCGGTTGCCTGTTGAGATAACGTGTGTCGGGATGACTTAGAATCGACTGCGGACTTTCGAGCCAACGCGCAAAGTTGTAGGGATTGAGAAAGCGATAGCCTTTTGAAGAGTGCTGAACTTGGCGGCTTTCTGCTTTCTTTTCTCTCGGCTGCTGAGGCTGTGCCGGAGCAGGCATTCCCGCAATGCGCACATTTTTAGCAGCAGTTTTGCTCTTTTTGCCTGGACCGACGGAATATTCCACCTGAGTACCTTTGCGCAATTGCTCACGCGGCACGGCTCTCGCATCATTGATATGAAAAAACAACTGCGCTTCCTGCGTGTTTGTGCTTTCGGGTTGAATAAAGCCGAAGCCTCGATCTTCTTTCCAAGCAACGATTTCGCCTTTAGCCATTTTGTTCCTCTTGCGGTTGATATTCGCTCAGACCCGTAAGCCATACAAATGCCACCTGTCCGGCGCGGGTGAATTGCCAGTAGTTCGCTTGCACGCGCTGATTTTGTTCTTTGGCAGCAGGGGGTTGATTTTCCGCATTGCCATTTTTTGGCTCTTCAACATGAGGATAGCTCAACTTCGCCCAACCGACGCGGTCATCAAACCAATCGTTCGTCCATGTGTCCCCATCTTTGATGCGCTCGCCCCAGAGGAGCATGTGCTTTTCAGAGCGGCGGAATTTATCTTCGGGATGCGCCGTCCAATAATTGTTCTTCACGTCATCATAGCCATCCGGCACTTTGATGTCACGTTCGCCGACGAAGTGCCAATAAACCGTTTCACCGTCGCGGCGCGTGCTCAGGTGGCCGCTTTTGCCGAAAAACTCGGCGCGCTCCAAAAGCGGAATATCCTTTTCAGAAATAATCTGCGGTTTATCGTCCTCGATTTTGAAGTCGCTGACGAATTCCAATATGCGCCAGCGCTTGTCGTCTTTCCATTTCCATGCTTCGAGAAAGTCGAGCCATTCAGTCGGTTTCAGCTTTCCACCCCAAACCGCAAATTTATCTTTGCTCCATTCAAGCTTTCCTAATTCGCTCATATCAAGCCTCCGTCAGGGGATAGAGTTTTTCAAGATTGCCATCGAAGTAGGAGTCTTGCTTGCGAGTTGGCAAAGTTTCGCCTTCGCGTTTTAGCTTCGTGCGAAAAACTTCGACCCACTTGCTCACGATACTTTTCTGCGCTTCCCAATCAGCTTCGGTGAATTTTGCCACGCGATAGAAGCCGGGCACATTTTCATCTTTGGGTTTGATTTTACCGAAATCAACGCCCCAATCATCATCCCGCAAGAAGCCGCATTGAATTTCGATCTTTTGCGCTCGCGCATGGCCAAAGCCCTTCGCCGCACCGAAGCCGAAAGTCAAACGCTGCTCGATCATATCGCGCAGCACCAACGCGAGCCAACCGAGTTCCCAATCTTCCGGCTCTTCGAGAAACAACTTCACGTTGAAGGTCGGTCGCCACAAGGCCATGGCGTCGAACTTCGCGCCTTCCAAGCCGCCGCCGGTAAAGCGGTCGATGGCAAGAAAATCGAGCAGCTTCCATTGCGGCTCACCTTCGAGCTTCGCATCCATCATTTTCAAACGGCTGCCGCGCACGGTGCTGCCAAACAAGAGACAGCCGAGGCAGAGGTGCTTATCTTCGACATGGTCTTTTATTTTCTCAAATTCCTCGGAGGTTTCCAAAAACTTATCGCATCTTGTCAAAGGTTTCGTGGCATCATCTTCCAACGGATTGCACGCCGGGCAACTTTTGAGAAATAGCTTGCTTGCCTCGCCTTTGCCTTCTTTGTATGCGTTGTAAGCGTTGAATGAAGCAATCGTGCGCGCAATACGTTCGGCGTGCGAGCGCAAAACGCCGCGCAAGCCTGAGCCGGCCATGAGGGGTGGTCGCGGTTTTTCATTAAATCCAGGAACAGCGTCGAGCAAGGGCAGATGATCGAAGCCCACGACCGTGGCCGCAGTGGCGTCGTGCATCAAAAACGGGCCGTCGAACGCAAGTTGAAAACTCGCGGCGAGGAACGGCCGATTCTTGCCGTTGTAACCAGGATTGGGATTTTCGCGCGCATTTGCGACCTTGTGCTTCAACCAGTCTGTAACTTCTGTGGCAGCGTCCTTCGGGTCATCAGCTTTGAGATAATCTAATAACTGCTTTCCAGTATCCAACTCATTGCGCATGAAACGAATTTTGTCAAGCTTGGCGTTGCCCAAGCCGCGCGCGGTGTTGCCGCCGAGCCAGGCGCGACCCGCCTGCCATTCCGCGAGCGTTGCGGCGAGCAACTTCAGGTCATTATCGTTGACGTCTTCCATTTCAACACGCAATTCAAACTTGGCTCCGGCGGGAACGACTTCGGTATCGAACTTCACCCGCGCGGCGCTGGCCGCAACACCGGTTCTGCGATCAATGCCTACGCCGTCGCGCACGAAGGGCCGCGGCGCAGAGATAAGCTTGGCATCGTAAATCCACAAACGCGAGGCGCGACCGCCATCATCTTCGGTTTTGGTGTTTTTCTTGTTGGGATAGAACTCGCCGAAGAGATGGCAAACCGCGCAGCCACAGATTTTATCTTCTTCGCGCTTCTGTTTGTCTTCATAAGAAAGTTCGATACACTTTCGCTTTGCTGTCAGATCGATTCGCGGCGCGAGGCGAGTTGCGAGTGTTCGCAGTGCGCCGGCAATCGCGGTTCCGGGAATCACGAGGTCGCCGGTGTTATTGCGGCGCACGGGTGCATCGGTGCCGGGATTGTCGCGGCCGGTACCCACGTGCAGCGCCGTTTCGAAGATCAGTTCGGCGATCACGGCTTGATATTTTTTTTCGGTCATCATTTTCTCCCTTCTTTGATGGCGCGATTGGCGGCCTCGGCGATGATCAAGGCGAGCATTTCCACGCCGATGGCGCGCAGTTTCGCGTCATTCGAAGTCGTTTGCAACTTGGCAAAAGCCTCTTTGATCAATTCGATGCCGGGCTTGCCCCTGTCTTCTTTCTCGAAGAACTTTTTGGTCTCGCGCGGCGCGGGTGTTTGGTTTTCTCCGAGCTTGATCCGGTAGTTCAGCTTTTTCTCCACGTATAGCTCTTTCTCGCCCTCGGGTTGTTCGAGTTTGAAATCCCCCAACGCCTGCAATTCTTTTATAAGATCACTGATCGCGGCATCGCTTCGCGCACGCAGCAGCCGCGCGACCGGCGCGAATTCTTTGAACTCGAATTGCCGCCAACGTTGGCCCTCCTTGAGATGCTTGTCGAGATGCTTGTCGCCAAGTTGTGCAAGAATCCCTTCCCAATCTTGCCGAAACTTGCGCTCGTTTTCAATTTGGTTTTCAAGCTTGACTCTTTGCGGCTTGCTCTTCCACTCGATATCAATTCGGGCTCCGCTGTGTGGATTTTTAATGGCTTCATACACCGGATGATTGACCACGATTTGGCCGAAGCCTTCGTGACGGCGCAGGCCGATGCCTTCCCATTCAAGACGCTCCAGCTTTTTCACAATCTCATCATTGGTATATTTGCCGCCAACGATTTGAATGCCCGCAACCGAACCCGCAACAAAAGCGCGATCGCGCCAGCGCGGCAGGCCGAGGTAGTTATGAAATCCGTCAATCTCGCGCGTTTTGGCAAAGCCGCGAATCAATTTGAGGTCTCCCTTTTCCAAGCCCAACGCTTCAGCGAGCCAATCTTCTTCAAAGCGTGTCGGAAAGCGGCCCCACTTGTCGCGAATGATCGTGTCGGTGGTGAGCAAAAGCGTGAACGGCTGCTTGGGATCGGGCAGGCGTTGGCTCAGAGTGTTTTGATAAAGCCCCTTGTCGTCTTTTTCAACAAAGAAAAACGCCGAGACGCGCCCATAACCTCTGCGCGTGGCTTTGCCCAAGCGCAACGGAATCGCTTGCTGTTTGCTTTCCATGCTTTCAATCAATTCGGCGCATTGGCGCAGAGCTTCCCAAACCTTTTGATTGCGGCAAATGATTTCGCCGCAGAGATATTGGCCGGCTTGCAAGCAAACATATTCGAAGAGCTTGCCGTCTTCGGCGCGCTGCGTTGCGGGGTTGATTTGCACGTGCATCTCTTCGCGTTGCTCAAAAGCGAGTTCCTGCATAAAGCCGGCGCGCAAAGTTTGAAGGCATTCGAGTTTTTCGACCTCGGCGTCCTCCTCATCGTATTGTTTGGCGCAGAGATCGCAAATGATTTTTTCTTTCTCCGCTTCCGTTAGCGCAAAGGCACGGTCGTAAAATTTTCTTTGCGGGTCATGCGGAGATTGTCGCTTGCAGCGAAAGATATCCAGAGGCGACGCAAAGGCGGGGTAGAGCTTGTCGTGTTTTTCATGAGCCAATGCCAAAAAAGAAAACCGCGCCCAACCGCGACGAAAGAGGCCGACGAAGTTTTGATAATCGTCAGTTTTGCCTAAATCGAGATGGCGCACGGCGCGCGCGGCCAATGCACCGAGCAAAATGTTTCCGGGAAGCGTGTCGAGGCCTTCGAATTGATTTCCAGCCGAAGAACGGTGCGCCACCAAAACGGGCTCGTCCAAATGCACAACGACACGCACGCGCACCGGTTGCCAAGCCGGCGCAGGCGATTCCGCGCTCAACGCCGGTGCCGATTTGTTTTGCTCGTGCGGTTCGGGCTGCCATTTCTTGTCAACCAATTCTTGCTTGAACAGCTTGAGCCAGTCAACATTTTCAGGCGGCTCTTGGTTGTCAACCTTGATCAATTGCACTCGGCACACCCCGCGGCCTCGTCTTCGGCTTTTGCCGAGATGCCGCATGTTCGCCGCTGCGGCAGCTAACAGTGCGATTTCTTTTTCATCAGGCTTGCCGTTGCCCTGCCACGTTGCTTCGAAGCGAAAGACCAAGCGACTGTCGCCGATCTCCTCGCTAAACAATTTATTCGCTTCGGCGCGGCGAGTTTCTGGGCTGACGCGCACGCGCATGACGGGTTGCGCGCCCCAATCGTTGCTATGATTCTCTGCTGTTGCGCCGGCTTGCATTCCCTGCAACCATGCGGAAGAAAATTGCCAGCGTCGCGGCGCGCGCGGTGTGCCGAAGACGCGGCAAATCGGGCAAACGCCTTCATTATTTTGCCATTGGCCGCAATACTCCGGCTCTTCTCGGTCGCCCGAAGCTTTACAGATTCCATATCCATGCTTTGCCATCACAGGAGTCGTCAATAACTCTCGCGCGGAATCGCGCAACATTTGACCGAGCAACGAGCCACGCAATGCCGGGCGTCCGTCGTGTTCACGCAGCAAAGCGGAGTCGATTTCCGTGCCTTTGCGATGGCCGGCGCCGACGTGATAATCGGATTTCAGTTCGAGTTTGAATGTCAATGTCATGCTCGTGACTCCTTCGGTTGGTAGTCTTTGTCCGGCTTATCCAGTTTGTAAGCATAATCCCATGCTTCGATCAAATCGAGCAGGCCGGTCGCGGGATCGAAATCCTTTTTTGGCCATCGCTTGATGTTGCGCCAGGGTCCCAACTCTTTTATGGCGCTTTCCAGCGCACTGGCCCAGCTTTCAGGTTTTATCCTATGAAGAAAATCTTCGAAGCCTTTGTTCCACTCTTCTCGTTCTTTGTCTTTGTGCAACTCGTTTAATCGCCGAGGGTCAAAGAAACGGCGCAGCTCGTGCAAGCGCTTTTGTGGAATGTTTTTGAGTGCGAGGCGATGATGAAGGATGCGCTCAAAATGAATTCCGGCATGCGAAGACTCGGATGACTCCGCATTTGCTTTGGCGCCGATCCAATAAGGCTTCAGCGAAGAGTGATACTCTTTTTCTTTACCCACTTCATCCTCCGCCGAAACTTTCAGCTCGTTGCCGAGAATCACTTCGAAGTTGATCGCCGACAGCTTTTGCGTGCCAAGACTCTTGCCGTGCTTTTTCGCTTGCTCCAGCAATTTGTGCCCTCTTTCATATGCCAAAGTGTAGGGATAATGTTTTTGGCAAATGATCACCGCCACGCCGATGGTGATTCCGTTCATGTGCTTTTCAAATTCTTCACCGAAACGGGAGCCAATATCTAAAGCATAACGCGCAGGCACGAGTGCGAGCACGTCGTCGCCGCCGAGGATGAGAGGAACGATGGGCATGCGGTTTTCCAACTTCTCAATGAGTTCACGTTCTCCACTCTTGCGTTCCCGCAAGCGTTTGATCAAATCCGGGATCGGCGCTGCTAGACTTGCCCAGAGCGCGGCCGTCAAATCATTGGACAACTTAGTGAGGTCTTCCGGTGATTCACGTCGGTTGAAATGCCTGCCCATGCCGTTGACATCCGCCAAAACATAGCCGACATATTGTGTTGCATCGAGGCTGCCGATAAGCTCGGCCGGGTCTTTGGGATTCTCCAAAAACTTATTGAAGTCGGCGGCGTGTTTCTTCTTAATTGCATCACGGTAGTCTTGATAGAAGAAATGCGCTTTGAGCAGTTTGTCTTCTGCCTTGTCGTAGCAGTGATTACACAAATAGGTCTTTTCTTCGCCGGGAAGCTCCCATGCCGGTCTAGCATATTGCGCCGCCAAACCAATTCCGCATGACGTGCAAAATGCGCTGACGGGCAATTGCGGCTCGGCCTCTGCGCCTGTGCGGTAGTATTTTGCATTGAGCAATTCGAGTTGGAGCGTTTCGTTCTTACTTCGAAACTCGCCGTCGTTATACTCAATCGGTCCGGCAACGGTTAGCGTACCGCCGGTCTCTTCACGGAACAAGTCTGCGAGGCATTCGAGAAAGTCTTTCGCCTCTTTGTCGGAGCCGAGGGTTAGGCGGAAACTGCCGCCGTCGTTGATAATGACGTTGCCGTGAAAGTCCGTGATAATTTTCGCCAACGCCGGGTTCGTCTCTTCCTTGCAAAACCGTGACAGCATCATGCTGCCGCCGATGACCTCGCGCAAGTGCGAGGATCGAAACAGCAGGTTTTGAATTTGGTCGGCGTCGGCCGCCACGAGATAACGTTTCATGATTGCTTCTCCTGTTTCTTTGGATGCAGCAGAAAATCGATATTGCACCATCCGCACAATTCTTCCCAGGTCGGCAAAGTATCCGGCTTTATTTGGTGTTTTGGGTCAACTGATTGCACCCATACTTGCTCGAAATCTTGCACGTTTTTGTGCATTGCATCCACGGCTTCGTATGCGATCTGCTTTGAAACTGGAATGACGAAGTGGATGACTCCATTTCTGAGGTCGCGATCTTTTGTTAGTATCGCACGGTACTCTGGTGACTGGCTCATATATGGCAAGGCATTCTCGGTCTTTTCTGCTTTCAGTGCCGCTTTTGCAGGGACTTTCTCCTTGTTCTTTGCTCGCAGTATCTCCTCCGCAAACCAAGCTTTAACTTGTTGCCCATCGACGACGGTGTTTTGAGCGTCGGCATCGGCCAGCTTTTGATCCTTTCTATAAAGCAAGAGCATCTTTCTTTCGCACAAAAAAGCTAGCCGCGCTTTGAGCAACACCTCGTTCAAACCCGCAGCGCGCAACAGACCGGAGCGGTAATCTTCCTTGAGTTTCACAATGCGGTCCACTTTGGCGCTTTCATCGAGCGCGTATTGCAGAATGAGCTTGTGATTGGAATAAAAATCCCAATCGCTTAGTCGCAGCCTGGGCTCAGAGTCAATATTCTCCGGCCACTTATCGTGCAATGCTTCAACCGAGGCGAGTGGCTGCAAGACTTTTACTTCGTCGCTCAACTTTTTCGCTTGCGCGTAATCGCCCACGCTCCATGCGTGATAAACGCGCATGATTTTGATCAACGTTTCGACTGCGGTGATTTGTTCAGGTTTAAAATACTCCGACGACATGTCTTTGGCGATGATGCACAGTTTCTTGACGGCTTCATCAAAGAAGAAGCGTTTGTAAAGGCTCTTGACCTGTTCCCAATCGCGCAGGCCGAAAATTTCATAGGGATTAGGAAGCAGGCCGATCTGGCACGAGAAGCCGTAAGGCCGCCGTTTCCTTTCATGATAGTCTTCAAAATCGACATAAGAAATTTTGACGTTGGTATAGGTCGCAAAGAAATAGGCGCCGGCAACCATGCTCTTCTTGCCGCCGGTGATATCAATGATGATATTTTTTTTCTTCTTGACGTCTTCGCTCAAAGCTTCAAAGAGTAGCTGAAAAACATCGCCGGGCCTGCTGCCTTGCCCTGGTTTCGGACAAACACAGCGAAGCTCTGCAAAATGCCGCTTTAGGAGCGGCGATTCCAACTCTTTCAGCGCGCGCAGACAAGGCAGTACATGATCTTCCGCAAAGAGCATCCCGTCGTTAGGCGCGTTGTATTTTTGGCTCAAAACCAAAACGATTTCTTTTGGTTCATAAGCGCAAACGGTTTGTAAGAGCGGCTCGATGGAGTGGCCGACTAAAAGCACGAGCACTTCGGCCTGTTCTTGCGGCCAAACGCCCTCTTGGGTGAGGGCGCGCTCCTTTGCGCAGGCAATTTCATCGCGGAGCAAGCTCTCAAGATAAACGCTTTGAACAATTCCGTCACGGGCCCTCTCGCTATTGGCATCTTGTAAATTGCGCCAATAATTCTCCGTTTGGCTTTTCAAACTATCGACGTCGCACGGCATGTTTTTCTCCATCAATTGAATGAACGCGCACAATTTGAAATCCTGTAAAAAATCGGAAGAGCAGAGATTAGCCGCTACCCTCCCAACCTTGTCACAATCTTGCCTCCGGCAGTCGAATAAACTCCCGATCCAACCGAATGCCATAGCACGTATCCCCGCGCGGACCGATGGCGGAGACGACGTACCAGCGGTTGAAATCTTCGTCCAGAAACTTTTCGCTGATTTTGCGCTTGAGGTTGCTGAAGTGCGGGCGCAGATGCTCCAAATCAATGCGGCCTTCCTTGTTGAAAGCATTGAGAAAACGGCTGCGCATGCCATGGCGCTGCACCAGAGTTTCATACAGACTCTTCATGCGCGCCGAAGCCTGGCGGGAGAAATGTCCATCGGCCTTTGGCTTTTCGAAATAGCCTTCATAATACTCCCGAGCAACACGTTCCTCGCGCTTGGCACTCTTCTCGGCAAAATACCAATAGATCGCCAACTCCGCCGGTTCCAGGGAGATTGGAATGGCGCCGATCAGAATGCGATGCTGATCTACGTCAATGCTGAGTGGCAGGAGTTGGGGTGCAACATTCACCTCGCGCTGCACCCACGCGAGAATGTCCTGATAGTCGGGCGAGCGCAGCAGCTCCGCGGGCACGTGCGGCCGCAAATGCAGGAAAGGAATTTCCACGAGTTCGACGAGCACATCCTTTGCATCGAAAGCCAGACCGCCGTACGTAGTCATGGGCCTCGACTGGCGGGGCGGAAAGAAGAAATCCGAATTTGTCTCCGCCTCCCACGGCTCGACAAAAAGATGGTACATGTGATCCTGCGGCCGCGCGAGAAGCTGCATTACCATCGCGAGATAGACGCTCATGGTGCGCCTGCCGCCTGCGACCACGCTATGCAGGCAAACCTCTTTGTGCGCGGTCATTTCCATCACCGTTCGCATGATCAAATCCAAATACGCCTGGCTTTGGCGTGAGTTGGCGATGTCGGCTATTTCGTCGTCTCCGAGACGGGCCACCCGCACACTTTCCGCCGAGAACTGAATGCCGGTAAAACACTCCGGATACTCACGGCACAACTTGTAAAACTCGCCGGTAACGGGATTCAGCAGCTCGGAAACGATCTTCTGCCTCGCCACTCCACTCGCTATGCCAATCACCTTTGTAATGGCGATCCCTCGTTTGACACACAAACCGTAGAGGGTCTCAGTCAGTACCTTGGGGTGCAAGCCCAGCATTGCCAACAGGTGGTGCTTCATCGACAGGTCCCGAATTCGTTATCAGATGACAGAGAAGATTATCGAAATTTCAACCAATGCCATTCTCGCTTGAGCACTGTCAAGGTCGAAGTAGAAGCTATTAATCGAATTCAAGCCCCGCAGGAAGATCAGAGCATGCCTCAACTGCTCCAGCCAAAACCATCAATCTTGCGGTTCGAGCAATATATCGAGCGCTACCTCCCGGCCTTCTTGTGTGGAAATAGCCGAAACTTCCGAAATGGGTATGCCCTTCTGTACGCACAGGGTATACAACGTCTCGGTCAAAACCTGAGGCGTGCGGCCCAACAGCGCGACCAACAAATGCCGGTACTCCGGCGCGGGCTTGGACATTCTGCTTGAACGAGTTGGTCGAATTTGAACAAAAAAATGTGTGATATGCGGAAGAAGATTCGACTCAGGATTTGCGGAGTGATTTCAGGCGAGGCGGAGCTATCCCCACAAAGCTCACGAAAAGTTGGAGGGATTACAACCAGAAAACAATTGAGCATTCCGACCTCACTTCCACCAAGTATTCTGAATTCGGTCGGGATGGCACAAGCGGGCAGCTTATAAAATGCAAAAGCAACCGGGCGCTTCTGTCTTCCCCAGAGAGGCTCATTTTTCGCGCAATTGCCTCTGCTGGGCAATATAATTCGATGAGAACAAATATCAAGAAAAAATTGAATTCTCTCAAAAAATTAATTGGAGTGAAGATCAATTTGAAAGGCCCAGGAAGGATCCGGTATGAGTCCTTCTCCGCACACTGATACCCAAGCGGTGCACTCACATCGAAAGAAAATCCAAGGGCCAACCGAGGAGATACTGGCAAGGATCGGAATCTGAAAACCAAAGATCGCTCGAGCAAGCGAGCTGACTCACCTCTGCCCAAGCGCTATTTTAGCGCTAAACCCTGTCCCCTCCTGTCCCAATTTGTCCCTACCACAAAACAAAAAAGGGAATCTTTTGGATTCCCTTGCTACACAAAATCAATGATTTAGATTGGTTGCGGGGAGAGTATTTGAACCTCCGACCTTTGGGTTATAAGACCGACGGTGATGCGCGTTTTTCGAGCGTAAACCCTTGTTTTGGAGATCATCTTCGAAATGTTGGTGATATTTTAGCGTCGTTTTCATCACGAGAACGGCACGATCTCCAAGGCCGTTCCATCTGGCAAACGATAAACTCGAAAATCACTGTCAATCGTAAAGAGCTGCTGGTATTCGCGATGCTCAGCAATCGCCATTAACGAAGCGTCCGCCAGAACCATTGGCACATTTTGGTATTTCTCCATAAGATCATTGGCACGGACAATCTCGGCTTGAGTCAAATCGAGCAAGAAAAGTTTTTGGTCGCGCAGCAGTTTCCAAAATTCAGCCTCGTAGCGGTAGCCCCCTACTTCTCCAAGCAGGTACATCGCTTCAGTGAAACAAGGCCAGGTGGTCACCAAGGGCGCAGCCGGAAGATGTTTCGATGCCTCGACGCAAGCCGCATGGTGAGAATCGTCTTTATCAAGCAATGCCACCAAAGGGCCGGTATCCGTGAGTATCACAATCGCCCTCGTTGGCGTTTTTGCTCCATCAAGGCCGTGAATTTCTTTCCGGATTTCGTTGACATTTGCGCACCACCGGGAGTGAATTCACTGCTCGAAAGCGTACCGAGATGCCCACCCAAAAAATCGAACAAAGTCTGCCCTTTACCTTTAGGAGATGCTTCCATCGCATCCGGCTAAGCCAGAAATTGCTCCTCCAAGACTTTCAAGGCGAGCAGTTCTGGCGTCGTACCAATCTTGCGGGCATATTGCGCCAACGCGCTTTCAATATCTGACGTCAATGTGATGGTCATGGCACTCTGCTTTCATCTAGGGATCATTCGGCAATCCGTCATTTCTCAGAATCAATATAGCAGAATTTGAATTTCAAATAAACACCTTTTTTCAACAGGCCTTGATAAATGGCATTCGTATGCAAAAATCTCACTTGATTCTGTGCCTTACGTTTTGCATAATAAGGCCATCACTTTGGGGGCTGCTGCGCGCAACCTGCCCGGGATGCTTGGCAGAAGATGAGGAGTTTCGCGATGCAACCTCTATCGCCGCTTTTGGCTCGGATCACTTATCCGCGTTTGCATAGCTACGCTCATCGCAAACCCAACCACCTCCCACTGCAGGCACAGAAGCGGGAAAGAATACCCATAGAGAAACTACACACCATCGTTTCGGTCAACACAATTTTATCCGTAATTGACTCATGAGCAAATGTACCCCTTCGGGACGTGCAGCCTCCCCGCAAGATATTGGCGGCCTGAATTACGGATAAAATTCTAAGTGTTAGCCGCCGCATACCCTAAAACATAATCAAGAAAACCAAACATGAAACGCCTGTATTTTTTCTTCACTATCGTGCTCCTACTTGGCGCACAAAGCCTCCAGGCGCAGTGGATTCAAACCAATGGTCCCAACGAAGGCGATGTTCGGTGCTTAGCCGCGAGCGGCTCGAATCTCTTTGCGGGAACTTTTGGTGGCGTGTTTCTTTCCATCAACAACGGCGTAAGCTGGACAGCCATCAATACCGGCTTGACGAATACTCATGTCTTTTCTCTTGCCTTGAACGGCTCACATCTCTTTGCGGGAGCTGAGGAGGGCGGCGTGTTTCTTTCAACCAACATCGGCACAGGCTGGACCGCTGTCAATACCGGCTTGACGGACACCCCTATCAGAGCCCTTGCCATGAACGGCTCGCATCTCTTTGCGGGAGCTGAAGAGGGCGGCGTGTTCCTTTCCACCAACAACGGCACAAGCTGGACCGCCGTCAATACCGGCTTGCCGGGCGCTCCTGTTTTGTCTCTCGCCGTGAACGGCTCGAATCTCTTTGCGGGAACTTATGGCGTGTTTCTTTCCACCAATAATGGCACAAAATGGACTGACGTCAATACCGGCTTGACGAACACTTTTGTTTTGTCTCTCGCCGTGAACGGCTCGCATCTCTTTGTGGGAACTAATGGCGGTGGCGTGTGGCGGCGCCCGCTGTCTGAGATGGTTACTGAAGAAGGAAGATGATTTCAGTCAAGCCCAAATTGGTTTTACGCTGGAACAAAACTATCCCAATCTTTTTTGGCGCGACGCGACATCCCGCTCGGCGGGAAATCCCGTAACCGCTGAAACTCGTATTAGAACTTCCGGAGTCGCGCTGAGGAAGTTTTTGAAGTATTTTTGAGGCATTGATTTGAGGTTGCCCTAAAATTCCAAAACTGTGATTCGGTATGCAAAGGAAATTCGATGGTTTAATAAGACCACAGATCACCGTCTTTATATACGGAGGCTTAAAATGAAACGCTTTATCTATTTTGAATGTTCGATACTTTTTATCGTCGCGTTTTCTATTCCGCCAATTTTTGCTGGAGGGCAGGGGGACTCAACAACAACAATACAAGCTATGGCAAAAGAACTAGAAGGACAGCAAAAATGGTTGAGAATCGACGTTGTAAGAATTCAGTATGGCATAGGAGGAAAAGATGCGACATATGTTGATCCTGATGGGAAGACATACTACAAAGCAAAAGTTGGTGAAGGGCTATCTGCATTTAGAGACACACAATCCACAGCAGCAGAAGATTTTGCAGACGAGGCGAGCAAGAAAATAAAAGATGGAGAGGTGCGAGTTTGGCATAAAGGTAGAAAAGTAGAGATTCATGAAGTGAAATTAGGCCGAGATCAAATACAAATCGGAATAACAGACGAGGGAGGCGCAAAAGCGGCAATTAAATTCATGTTTGAAAAGAAGAATTACACCATGGAAGATTTCAAAAAGGCTTTGACTGTCGCCTTTGCCAATAGTGAGAGTGAAATACCTGTCAAGATTAGGAATGTGCCTTTGATATCAGATGGAGATTTCAAAAAGGCTTTGACTGACTCCTTTGCCAACAGTGAGAGTGAAATACCTGTCAAGATTAGGAATACGCCTTTGATGTCTGCTGCATACAATGGCGATATAGCAGAAGTGCGAAAGCTTATAAAGGAAGGTGCCGATGTCAATGAAACAAATGTGGAGGGACAAACGGCGCTAATGTCTGCCACACGCCGAAATCAAGTTGAAGTTGTCAAGATGTTGGTCGAAAATGGTGCCGATGTAAACTCGAAAGCACAAGGCTCTATCGAAGTTACTGCGCTTATGATTGCGGCGCGATTTGGTTATGACGACATTATGAAAATTCTCATTGATAACGGGGCAGACGTTAATGCTAGGTCAGATGGTACGAGGGCAAGTGGTGCAGATGGTGGATATACGGCCTTAATGAGAGCAGCACGAAACGGGCAAACTAAAGCCGTCAAGATATTAATTGATAATCATGCCAATATTAATCTCAAAAATAAGGGTGGCGTTTCTGCACTTTGGCATGCAGCAGCTCATAATCATTCGGATATTGTGGACATGCTTCTAGCAAACGGTGCGGATCCAAGTGATATTAAAAGCCTAACCAAATGATCATCTCAAGGTATCTCGGTAAAATGATGAATAATACAAAGTGTGAAAGAGCGAGAAGCAGATTCGTAAGAAAGAAAAGCTGTGCTCGAGTTCGAGAAAGAAATCGTGGTAAATGCAAGCTATCTTTTCTAAGCGAGTCGGGGCGGGCTTCTCTCCCTCCCCTCATCGCCGGACTCGCAAGCCACGCACCTGGCGGTTCACCCCATTATACGACTTGATGACCACGACAACTTCATTACACCAGACGAAAGACGTTGTGCCATCTTTCCGCATTGCGTCAATTGATCTCATTCGTGGCGCCGTCATGATTCTGATGGCTATCGATCACGTACGGGTCTACTCGGGCCTTCCCGCCGGTGGTCCGGAGCCAGGCATTTTCTTTACCCGCTGGATCACACACTTCTGCGCGCCGGCATTTCTTTTCCTGGCCGGCACAAGCGCCTTTTTCTATGGTCGCAAACACGCCGACCTGCCTCGGTTTCTCATCATCCGTGGCTTCTGGCTCATCTTGCTTGAGTTGACGTTTCTTCGGGTGGCGTGGACATTTAATTTCGAGTTTGCACAATACGAAATGGCCGGCGTCATCTGGGCAATTGGCTGGTGCATGATCCTGTTGGCCGGCCTGGTAAAGCTGCCGCTGGTCGCGGTCGGAACCATCGGTCTCGTCATCATTGCGGGACATAACCTGCTAGATCCTCATCTGAAAGAACTGATCCCGGCTCTCGCAGACAGTAGCCTCGCTGCACTTTGGAAAATTCTCTACCTGGGATTTTTTGCAGGCCCGATTCAGTTCGGTGATGGTGGGCCGAATTTAATTGTGCTTTACTCCCTCGTGCCTTGGATTGGTGTTATGGCAGTGGGCTATGCGTTTGGCAAGATTTTGACTTTGGCGCCGGCGCAGAGAAACCGCCTTTGCCTGACGATCGGCCTCGGCGCCACGGCGCTTTTTCTCGTGCTGCGCGGCTTCAATCTCTATGGTGATCCGCGTCCATGGGGTTCCGCAGCACAAGGACCAAACGGCGCCGGAACGATGCCCGCGCTGTTTGCATTTCTCAACACCACAAAGTATCCCGCCTCACTCAACTTTCTGCTGATGACGCTGGGTCCGACCATCGCGCTGATTCCGATACTGGAAAAAGTTCGCGGTTCTCTTGCCCGCGCGATTAGCGTCTTTGGCCGTGTTCCGTTCTTCTTCTACATGCTTCACATTCCGCTGATTCACCTATTGGCGCTGGTGGTGTCGAAGATCCGGCTGGGCGACGTCAGCTCCTGGCTCTTCGCCAACCATCCCATGGGCAATCCACCGCCGCCGGAGGGATACACCTGGAGTCTCGCACATCTGTACTTGGTTTGGGCGATAGCGATCGTGATGCTTTATTTCGCCTGCCGTTGGTTCGCAGACTTTAAAGCTACCAGAAAGGAATGGTGGTTGCGTTACGTGTGAGGCATGTCGCGGTCAACTTATGATGAGTTCTCGTAACGGACAAGCAAAATTCAGGCATGGGTCGAACTGCTGAGATGCCTGAAATGAGACCCTGTCATTCTGACTATGCGAATAAAGTTGGTCTTAACTTCTGTCCTGTTGCCCCGCGGTGACACGCCTCTACATTCGACGAATCATCCAACAGAGAAATGACTTTGTAGTTGTTTACTCGTATTTGTCCCTCCCGAAAAAAAGTTTGATAAAATGGTATATAATTCGTAAAGTCGCGCTACAAGGAAAATTTGGGAAATTTGACTAAAGCCGGCTTTTCAACCCTTGCAGGTTATTCCGCGCTCTCCCAAAGCGTGCCTTGGATTTGCAAGGGTTTTGCGTTTTCGGGGACTTCGATGCGTTCATGACAGATACCGTTCATCTTACCAATTTAGATACCACTCTTTATGCATCTTCGGAATGCAGCCCTGCAGACGTGAATTCCGCGTTATTTCGAAAGTCAATGAAGTTTCACGTTAGCCCCAGCCAACTGTGACAGAGCCGATCATGTTTTTTGCATGAGTTGATAAACGATTTTGAAACCTTCTGAAACCGACGAACAGACTCAACCCAATGGCCATCAAAAAATCCGAACTCTACTCCTCCCTCTGGGCAAGTTGCGACGAGCTGCGCGGCGGCATGGATGCCAGCCAGTACAAAGATTACGTGCTCGTTCTGCTCTTCATCAAATACATTAGCGACAAATACGCCGGCGTCCGTTTTGCTCCCATCACGATCCCCAAAGGCGCGAGCTTTCGTGATATGGTCGCACTCAAGGGTAAGACGAACATTGGCGATGACATCAACAAAAAGATTGTCGCACCGCTGGCCAAGCACAATAGGCAGATTTCCCAGTCCGATTTTCCCGATTTCAACGACGCCACCAAACTCGGCGACGGCAAGGAAAAGATCGAGCGCCTTACGAACCTCATCGCCATCTTCGAAAACCCGGCGCTCGATTTCTCCAAGAATCGCGCGGAGGGCGATGATATTCTGGGCGATGCCTACGAATACCTCATGCGCCACTTTGCCACGGAGAGTGGCAAGAGCAAAGGCCAATTCTACACGCCCGCGGAGGTGAGCCGCATCATCGCGCAGATTCTTGGCATTCGCGAGGCCAAGACCACCAGCGCCACCACTGTCTATGACCCTACTTGCGGCTCCGGCTCGCTGTTGCTCAAGGTTGCCGATGAAGCGCGCACGCCGGTCACTTTGAATGGGCAGGAGAAAGACGCTGCCACTTCAGGCTTGGCGCGCATGAATATGATTCTGCACAACAACCCCACGGCACTGATCGTGCAGGGCAACACGTTGACCGATCCCAAATTCAAAGACGGTGATACGCTTAAAACCTTCGACTACGTTGTCGCCAATCCGCCGTTCAGCGACAAGCGCTGGAGCACCGGTCTCGATCCGCTGAACGATCCGCACGAACGCTTCAAGGCTTTTGGCGTGCCGCCGGGCAAGCAGGGTGATTACGCCTATTTGTTGCACATCGTGCGCTCGCTCAAAAGCACGGGCACCGGCGCGTGCATTCTGCCGCACGGCGTGCTGTTTCGCGGCAATGCCGAGGCCGACATCCGCCGCAATCTCGTGCGCAAGGGTTATATCAAAGGCATCATTGGACTGCCCGCCAATCTCTTCTACGGCACCGGCATTCCCGCTTGCATCGTGGTGATCGACAAGAAAGACGCCCGCGCTCGCAAGGGTATCTTCATGATCGATGCCAGCGCCGGCTACATGAAAGATGGCAACAAGAACCGCCTGCGCGCGATGGACATCCACAAGATCGTTGATGTTTTCAACCGGCAGCTTGAAATTCAAAAATATTCCCGCATGGTCAGCTTCGCGGAGATCGAGAAGAACGAATTCAACCTCAACCTGCCGCGCTACATCGACAGCCAGCAGGCCGAGGACGTGCAAGACATTGCGGGCCACCTGCGCGGCGGCATGCCGAACCGTGACATCGAGGCGCTGGAGAAATACTGGGCGGTCCTGCCTCATCTCAAATCCGCGCTCTTCGAGCCGCTCAGAGAAGACTACTCGCAATTGTCAATTTCTCTGGCGCAACTGAAGCGGACCATTTACGAACACGCCGAGTTCGTCGCTTTTACCGAGAGGATGAATGCCGTCTTTGCTGCCTGGCGAAACAAGAGTGCCGGCACGCTCAAGGCTTTAAAGGCCGGCTGTCATCCGAAGGAAATCATCGCCGCGCTTGCTGAGGATATTTTGGCCCACTACGCGGGCAAGCCGCTGATTGACAAATATGACGTTTATCAGCACCTCATGGATTATTGGGCCGAGACGATGCAGGACGATTGCTATCTCATCGCCGCTGACGGCTGGAAAGCCGAGACCTATCGCATCATTGAGAAAGACAAGAAGGGCAAGGAGAAAGACAAAGGCTGGGCCTGCGATCTCGTTCCCAAAGCACTCATCGTCGTCCGCTATTTCGCCAAAGAGCAAGAGGCGATCAACCAATTGCAAACCGAGTTGGAAAGCGTCACCGCTCGAATGAATGAGTTGGAAGAAGAGCACGGCGGTGAAGAAGGCGCTTTCTCTGAGCTGGAAAAAATCAGCAAGGCGAATGTCATCGCGCGACTGGAGGAGTTGAAAAGTGAAAATGAAGAAGTGCCAGCGGAAGAGAAGGCGGTGTTGGAGGAATGGCTGAAGCTTGCCAATGAAGAATCCGAACTTAAGAAAAAGTTGAAAGAATCCGAGACCGAGTTGGACGCCAAAGCTTACGCGCAATATCCCAAGCTTACTGAAAAAGAGATCAAGACGCTGGTGGTGGAGGACAAATGGCTCGCCGCGCTGGAGGCTGCCATTCATGGCGAAATGGATCGCATCAGCCAAGCGCTCACCCAACGCGTGAAGGATCTGGCCGAACGCTACGCAACACCGCTGCCGCAGATGGCCAGCCGCATGGCCGAACTCGAAGCGAAAGTGAACGGCCATTTGGAAAGGATGGGATTCGCATGGAAATGAAGCCGGGCTACAAACAGACAGAGGTGGGGTTGATTCCGGAGGATTGGGACGTTACCACAGTAGGCAACGAATTCTCAATCCAACTCGGTAAAATGTTGGATTCTGAAAAAAACGTCGGCGTACCAAAGTCTTATTTGGGCAATAGAGCCGTCCAGTGGGGGCGCATAGATCTCAATGACCTTGGTGTTATCAGAATGACTCCGTCTGATCTCCAACGTTTTCGACTGCTCAAAGGTGACCTTCTTGTTTGCGAAGGGGGAGAAATTGGGCGCGCTGCAATTTGGAACGAACCGATTGCGGAATGTTATTATCAGAAAGCATTGCATAGACTTCGGCCAATTCGTGGTTACAAAGTGCAATTGATGTTAAACGTACTTCAACGGTTGGCATCAACTGGATATTTGACCAACTTTGTAACGCAAACTAGTATTGCCCACTTACCGAAGGATAAATTCGAAAAAGTTCCAATTCCGCGTCCATCCTCCCTCTCCGAACAAGAAGCCATCGCCGAGGCGTTGAGCGATGCGGATGCCCTCATCGAATCGCTGGAGCAGCTCATCGCCAAAAAACGTCAGATCAAACAAGGCGCCATGCAGGAGTTGCTCACCGGCAAGAAGCGCCTGCCGGAGTTTAGTGGAGAGTGGGAGGTGAAGACGTTGATGGACGTTTGTAGCTCAATTACCGACGGCACTCATTTCACACCGCAATACATGGAAACGGGAATTCCTTTCTACAGCGTGGAGAATGTTACAGCCAACAACTTCGCGGACACAAAGTTCATATCCGTGAAAGAGCACAATCAACTCGTCAAACGGTGCAAGCCAGAAAAGGGCGACATTCTCCTTACCCGTATCGGTGCTATAGGCGATACAAAGCTGATTGATTGGGATGTTGAGGCCAGTATCTACGTGAGCTTGGCTTTGCTGAAGGTGAAGCATGGCATAGATTCACGCTATATCCATTGTTACACAAAATGCCGCCAATTCAGGCTTGATATTGAGGAAAGGTCGTTGATGAACGCCTCCCCCAAGAAAATCAACATGGGCGAGATTGGAGGTGTTCCGATTCCTTTGCCAGAGTTGGCCGAACAAACCGCCATCGCCGCCATCCTGAGCGACATGGACGCCGAGATCGCCGCGCTGGAAGCCAAACTCGCGAAAGTTCGCCAGCTCAAGCAGGGCATGATGCAGGAACTTTTAACCGGGAGGGTACGGTTGATATGAAAGAAGACCAGAGTATCGAATACAAAGCCTCTTGGCGGGATGAATATCTCAAATGGATTTGCGGCTTTGCCAATGCCGAGGGCGGTACGCTGGTGATCGGAAAGAATGACCGGGGTGAAGTTGTGGGCGTTGCCAATGCGCCGAAACTGCTCGAGGATATTCCCAACAAGGTCAGGGACATTCTGGGCATCATGGTGAAAGTCAACCTACGTGCAAAAGCTGGCAGAGAATACCTTGAAATCGTGGTGGAGCCCTATTCGAATCCGGTGAGCTACAAAGGCGAGTATTTCTATCGCAGCGGCAGCACGAACCAGATTCTCAAGGGTGCCGCGCTGGACCGTTTCCTTTTGCGCAAGCAGGGACGGCACTGGGACGGTGTGCCGGTGCCGCACGTTACAATCAAGGATTTGTCCAAGCCGGCCATTGTTGCCTTCCGGCAATTAGCGCGCGAAAGCCAGCGTCTGGATTCCACCATCCTGCGGGAATCCACACCGGGGCTTATCGATAAGCTGCATTTGCTCGACAACCAATATCTCAAACGGGCCGCTGTGCTTGTGTTCCATCCCGATCCGGAACGCTTCTTCACCGGTGCCTTTGTGAAGATCGGTTTCTTTCGTACCAGCACGGATCTGCTTTATCACGACGAAATCCACGGCGATCTCTTGACCCAGGTGTCCAAGACGATGGATCTCTTGCTCACCAAATACCTGAGGGCGAGCATCAGCTACCGGGGCATCCGGCGCTTGGAAACCTTTCCCGTACCTGAGGCGGCTCTGCGTGAGGCGGTCTTGAACGCCATCATCCACAAGGATTATGGAGCCGATACTCCAATTCAGATCAGTGTGTATTCTGACAAGAACATGGTGTGGAACCCCGGCGAGCTTCCCCCTGACTGGACAGTGGCCAAGCTGAAAGGCAAACATCCCTCCCAACCCTTCAATCCCGACATCGCCAACGTCTTCTTCCGGGCGGGCATGATCGAGGCCTGGGGCAGAGGCATCGCGCGCATTTTGGAAGCATGCAAAGCCGCCAGGCTGCCGGAGCCGGAAATAAATTATGAAAAGACGGGATTATGGTTTGGGTTCCATTTTTCTGAGCAGCAAATGGGAAGCACTACCCAAGAAACTACCCAAGAAAAAATTTTGGCTTTGCTACGCACTAATCCGACGATAACACGCAAAGCGATGGCAGTAGAATTGGGTTTCAGCGATGATGGAATAAAATACCATTTAGGTAAATTAAAATCGGCAGGGATCATTCGTCATGTTGGTTCCACAAAGGCCGGTCGTTGGGAGATACTGAAATGACCACTATCGGCAAACCCGAACGCGCGACGCAGAATCGCGTTATTGCCCTGTTCCGCGAGGAGTTGGGCTATCGCTATCTGGGCGACTGGAGCGAGCGTGAGGGCAACAGCAATATCGAGGAAAAGCTGTTGGCAGACTACCTCAACAAGAGTGGCTATGTGCCGGTTCAAATCAGTGTGGCCATTTTCAAGTTGCGTACTGAGGCGGACAATCACCATCGCGGTCTCTATGATAACAACAAGGCGGTTTTTAGCTTGTTGCGTTACGGTGTGCCCGTAAAGCTCGAAGCCGGCAAGGTGACAGAAACTGTGCATCTTATCAACTGGCAAGAGCCGGAGAAGAACGATTTCGCCCTGGCCGAGGAAGTGACTCTGCACGGCAATCATGAACGGCGGCCGGACCTGGTGCTTTATGTCAACGGCATCGCCATTGGTGTGCTGGAATTGAAAAACAGCCGCACTTCCATCGGCGACGGAATTCGGCAGAGCCTCTCCAACCAACGGCCCGAGTTCAACGAATGGTTCTTCAGCACGGTGCAGTTCATCTTTGCCGGCAATGACTCCGAAGGCCTGCAGTACGGCGCTATTGGCACGGAAGAAAAATATTTCCTGAAATGGAAAGAAGACGAGCAAGACAACACGGATTACAAGCTGGACAAGTACCTGCTCAAAATGTGCCGCCAGAACCGCCTGATCGAACTCATGCGTGATTTCGTGCTCTTTGACGGCGGCATAAAAAAACTGCCGCGCGCGCATCAGTATTTCGCCCTCAAGGCGGCGCAGGAACACGTCAAGCGCCACCAAGGCGGCATCATCTGGCATACCCAGGGCAGCGGCAAGAGTATCGTCATGGTGCTGCTGGCCCGGTGGATTTTGGGGCACAATCATAAAGCCCGCGTCGTGATCATCACCGATCGTGACGAGCTGGACAAGCAAATTGATCGGGTGTTCACGGGTTCCGGCGAAACCATCTATCGCACCAGCAGCGGCCGCGACCTGATGCGCCAGCTCGGCAAGGCCGCGCCGCGGCTGTTGTGCTCACTGATTCACAAGTTCGGCCGGCGCGATGTGAAGGACGTTGAAGCGTTCATCAAAGAACTCAAGGCCAAACCCAGCAAAACGGTTGGTGAGGTCTTTGTGTTCGTGGACGAATGCCACCGTACGCAGGGCGGCAAGCTGCATCGGGTGATGAAAGCGATGATGCCGAACGCTGTGTTCATTGGCTTCACCGGCACGCCGCTGCTCAAGGAGGACGCAAAATCCAGCCTCGAGGTCTTTGGCGGCTACATTCATACCTACAAATTCAGCGAAGCGGTGGAAGATGAAGTGGTGCTCGACCTGGTTTACGAAGCGCGCGACATCGATCAGCGCCTCGGCTCGGAGGACAAGATTGATGCCTGGTTTGAGGCCAAGACGAAGGGGCTGAATGACTGGCAAAAGGACGAGCTGAAAAAGCACTGGGGTACAATGCAAAAGTTGCTCAGCTCACGCTCGCGCATGGAGCGAGTAGTGAGCGACGTTATTTTTGATTTTAGCGTGAAACCGCGTCTCTCCAGCGAGCGGGGCAATGCCATGTTGGTGGCCTCGAGCATTTACGAAGCATGCAAGTATTTCGTCCTGTTTGAGAAGACGCCGTTTAAGGGTAAATGCGGGTTGGTGACCTCCTATAATCCGCAGATGAAGGATATTACTAAAGAAGATACTGGGGCGAACAACGAAACTGACAAAAAGTTCATTTATGATACTTACACCGAGTTGCTGAAAAACGTCGAAGCCGAGTCGGGCATGTCCAAAACGGAGACGTACGAAGAATGGGCGAAGAAGCTCTTCACCAAAGAGCCGGCGAACATGAAGCTGCTTATAGTCGTGGATAAGCTGCTCACGGGCTTCGATGCGCCACCCTGCACGTATCTTTATATCGACAAGTCCATGCAGGATCATGGCTTGTTTCAGGCCATCTGCCGCACGAACCGTCTCGACGGTGAAGACAAGCAGTTTGGCTACATCGTTGACTATAAAGACCTGTTCAAAAAGGTTGAGAATGCCCTGGCGGTGTATACCTCTGAGTTGGACCACAGCGCGGGTGGCCCCGATCCTGAAGTGCTAATTCAAGATCGCCTCAAGAAAGGGAAAGAGCGGTTGGACAATGCGGTGGAAACGCTGGCCTTGCTGTGCGAGCCCGTCGAGCCGCCGCAAGGCGAGTTGGAGCACATTCATTACTTTTGCGGCAATACCGAAATTGCCACCGACCTGCAAGAACGCGAGCCGCAACGGGTCGCGTTTTACAAGGCAACGGCCTCGCTGGTGCGGGCCTACGCCAACATGGCTGATGAACTTGAGGCTGCGGGCTACAGCAGCGCCGACATCGCCCGCCTCAAGCAAGAACTTGATCGCTACCTAAAGCTGCGGGAGATTATTCGCAGAGCCAGCGGTGAGCATCTCGACCTGAAGACCTATGAAGCCGACATGCGGCATTTGATCGACACTTATATCCAGGCCGATGAACCGAGGAAGATTTCGCCTTTTGACGATATGCCGTTGCTGGAGTTGATTGTAAAAACCGGCATTGCTGATGCCATTGCCAGTCAACTCGGTGGGTTGAAAGGGAACAAGGACGCGATCGCGGAAACGATTGAGAACAACGTGCGCAGCAAGATCATCAAAGAACACCTGAACGATCCGGCCTTCTATGAGAAAATGTCCGCTCTACTGGAAGAGATTGTCGCAGCCCGCAAAGCCCGGGCAATTGCCTATGAGGAATATTTGAAACGTATTGCGGAAGTGGCGAAAAACGTGCAGGCCGGTCACACGGATGATACGCCCGCGGAACTCAGGAAGAGTCCGGCCTTGCGTGCGCTTTACAACTACATCAAAAAGCCCACGCCACAGCCAATCAGCGATAATTTGAAAGAAAGGCCAAATGAGCAGGAGAAATTCAAAGCTCTTGGTGACCCGGCTTTGAGGTTGGCCCTGCGGATTGATGAAACCGTCAAGCAGGTGCGGCCCGACGACTGGCGCGGAGTCGAGCCGCGGGAGCGGGTGATTAAGCAGGCCTTGTACGATTTTATCCAGGATGACGAGGAAGTGGAGCGTATTTTTCGCATTATCTTCGCTCATAAAGGTGAATATTGATGACCACACAGATGGAGTTGGGTGGAATCACAGTGGACGTGGTGCTCAAGGATATTAAGAATATCCATTTGAGCGTTTACCCTCCCGCCGGCCGTGTGCGCATTTCCGCACCCGCGCGCATGAAGCTCGAAACCATTCGTGTCTTCGCCATTTCCAAACTGAGCTGGATCAAACTGCAACAGAAAAAGCTGCGCGGGCAGGAACGCGAAACCCCGCGTGAGTATGTGGATCGCGAAAGCCACTACGTGTGGGGCAAGCGCTACCTGCTTGTCGTGGAGGAGAGAAAACAAGCGCCCTCCGTTGACCTGCAACACCGTCAAATGCTTCTCCATGTGCGGCCTTGTACGAGTAGAGATAAAAAGCATGCCATTGTGGAAGAATGGTATCGCGAGCAGATCAAGAAGGCGGTGCCGCCATTGCTCGCCAAATGGGAGCCGCTGCTGGGCGTGAAGGTGAAGCGCTTTTTTGTGCAACGGATGAAAACCAAGTGGGGAAGCTGCAACCATAACGCCGGCACGATCCGGCTCAACACCGAACTGGCCAAGAAACCCTGCGAATGTCTGGAGTATATTGTGGTTCATGAGATGATTCATCTGCTAGAGTCAACGCACAACGAGCGCTTCTTTATCCTTTTAGATCAGTTCATGCCCAACTGGCGACACTATCGCGCAGAATTGAATCGCGCGCCTTTGGGACATGTGACGTGGGAGTATTGAGGATCGAGGTGATAGAATGAGACAATTCGCATCATGAGAGAACGGATAAAAAAGGTGATCGACTTCTGTTAAAGACTGGGTGGTTGGGAGGAATCTTCCAACTATCTGGAAGTTTGTGATCTTTGTTTGCATATAGCGGCCACAATCATTGGTGATTGTGGCCTTTTTGTTTTTGTTGCGGCTGATTCGCGAGAGCTAGAGAATGGGGCGAGATGGCACCCATCACGATGAGCCATGAGGACATTGCTTCATATCTTCGCATCGTTAACGCCGGCGTCGAAGCAAAGGAATTCGGCGAAGACATTGCCGATGGTGTTGAACTCGAAGCGCTGTTTAAGATTCGTGTGCCCGTGGATGATGCGGAAGCAATCGAAACACCGCTGCGCGAATTTCTCGAGCAGTTTCCGCAGGCGCGAATGGAGAAGATTGTCTAAACAACTCCATTGTCTTTTGGATCAGCGTCATGAACTACTGCAACACTCTCGAGCAATTCTGGCAAGATCATCTTGCCCCCAAATCTCCTTCCGCTCCCACAGTCATTTCCACCTTTGCTGGTTGCGGCAGCTCTTCGCTCGGGTATTCCATGGCCGGCTTTCGTGAATTGCTGGCAGTCGAATGGGACGAGCATGCCGCAGCAACCTTCAAGGCGAACTTTCCTGAAGTGCCTTTGTATCAGGGCGACATTGCCAAGCTTTCGGTGGAGTGCACCTGCTCCCACGATACTCAAAACGGTAAGTGTGTCCGCCACCTTCGGCGCGGGCTTGATGATGCCCGATGAAGACCGTTATGTTTCGATTGCCGAACTCAAACGGCTCGGCTCGTTTCCGGATCAGTTTCAGCTCGAAGGTTCATTCGAAGAACGCTGGGCGCGCATTGGCAATTCGGTGCCACCCTTGTTGATGCGCGCCATTGCGCTTCACATCAAAAATGAAATTCTGGATCGGGTCCATACTTGTGCTGCACGGAAAGCTGCAGCATGATTTCACTTGTCAACACGAAAGGGCGCAAGCATGCGTGATGGCAGAGACGCAAATGGGAAATTCCCCAAGGGCACTCCCAAAGCCGTGGTCGAGGCGGAATGCAAGCGCATCGAGTCCGAACTCGCATTTCACAAGGCTGGTCTCAAGCGTTTCGGTGAAGACCCGCGCGCTGCTGAATTTCTTACCGTGCATGATCTCACCGAACAAGTGCTCAACTCCCGCCAGCATGAAGTCGCCAAAGAAACCATTGCACGAAACCGCCATGCCATGAAGCTTTTCATTGCAGCGATTGGTAAGCAAACGCTGGTTTCAGAAATCAAACCCTTGCACTTCGATCAATTTCGAAATGCGCGCTTCGATGCCATGAAACAGCTCTATCAAAAGCGTGGCTGGGCATGGAATGAAGACAAGGTCAAGCGCGGCTGGAACAAGGAGATTGAGAACATCAGAACGGTTTTGAAGCTGGCGGTGAAGAAGGGGCTTATGCCGCTTCACTATTTGCCCAAGCTTGAAAAGCTCAAAGTCGATCGCCGGCGCCTTCCGACGTTCTTGAACAAACAAGAAGTCCAGGACATGGCTGCGCAGCTTTCCGGTGAGGCGGCTTTGGCGTTTTGGATTATTCGCTACACCGGCGCCCGGCGCAGTGAAATCGCGCGCAAGTTCATCGGGGATGAGCGGGGTCTCAAATGGAAGGATATTGATTGGACGCGCAACACCATCCGCTTATATGCCAAGAAGAAAGATCGGCTGGTGCCTATGCATCCGAGATTACGCGAGTTGCTCGAGGCAAGAAAGAATGAGATGGGTGAGCAAGCGCAACCAGAAACTCACGTCATCAGCTTGGTACGCGATACGCTCTCGGATTACTTCGCAAAAGCACGGGTGAAAGCTGGCATCCATAAGCCTGGGGCTGTTCACATTTTGCGGCATACTGCTGCCACCGATTTGCTCAGTTCCGGCGGCAATATTCGTATCGCTCAGGAGTTCTTGGGGCACAGCAACATTGCGGTGACCGAAATCTATACGCATGTGATGGAAGGAAGATTGGAAAGCGCGGTGCTGCAAGCCTTTGACTGAGTACCTGTTTGTTGTGAAAGCCAAATAAAGGAGCAATTGTCATGACCAAACCTTCAGTAACCCACACACCTCGAGTCGCCGCGATTTATGTTCTTGAGCTGGAGCAAATCGAGCAAAAGCTGGACGATCTCAAGAAATGCGTGCTCAAATCCCGTCGTGCCGCCAGGAAGCCTGACCAGATTCACTGGGCGCATCTCGGCGACGCCAAGCATGTCAACAGCGTTCTCGAAGAGCTTCTGAGCTTTTGGCAGCCACGGTTTGAAAATCAGCCTCCTGCATCATCTCTCCGAAAGTGATACGTTTAGAAAGGTGCAATACCCTTGAACAAACCGATTCCTGTGAGGCCATCATAAATAAATCCGAGACAACCATTGCCCCGACTGCCAAGTCCGCCTATGCTGTTGAGCTGCAAAAAGTTGAATCCGCCATCAACGCGCTCTCTAACCGGCTCAAGGTTGCACTCGGAGACGGGACGCTTTCCGACAAGATTCATTGGTCGAACGTGGCTGTCTTGCAGCGCTTGAACGTTGTTCTTGAGCGAGCGCTGGAATTGGATTTCCCGCGTATTTCATAACTTTGACTTTCTCATTAACCCTGGAGCACGACCATGCCAAAGCAATCGAACATTTCCATGCCCACCAGCGACCTCTCCAAATTCGACGATGCGGTTTTGGAGGAAGCCATCGCTCTACTCAAAGCCTATCGCTTTCAACGCCGGCAGAAGAGATTTTTGAAATCCGGTGTGCGCTTGTACTTCAGCAATGTCTCAGGCATGGTGTTCTTGGCGGATGAACGGCTCAACGTTGCGGTGCTCGATGAGGGTGAGTTGACTCAGGGGAGGATATGTCGTAGATGCACTGTGCAGCGCTCTGAGTCGCAAGGCGCGGGAAGATAATTCTCCGCCCGCTTTTATCAAGTAGCTAATGAAATCTCAGCCTCAGCATACAAATCATACTCATGGCGACAAATAATCGCAAAACGCCTCGCTACCAATGGCCGGCCAGCAGTCTCACGCCCGAAGAGATGGCGATCCTCTATCACCTCCGGAAGCGTACCGGCACGCCCATCAACAAATTGCTCAAAGAAGCCGTGCGCAAGCTCGAGGAGGCGCTCAAACCCTCGGCGGACGATCCCTCGACTCCGCCAAGTCCACCAGAAGCCACTCAGCCGTAATTCCAGGCCGGCATCCTCCCTGCTGGCTTGTGCATCTTTAACTCAGTCCCTCCCAAAAATCCCACATCCAAACCGACTCCGCATGACCATGCGAACATTCGCATAATCTATCGACAAGTCTTATAATAATGCGGATGGCACTGCCAATCCTGAACGAGAGAATCTCCGACGCAGCGCGTTAATTGTCCATTTTTATGGCTCCCATGGTCCGCAAAAAAAAGGGGAAAAATGGAAAAAAGGTGACGCGGCGCGGCAAATCGCGGTGAGTTTACTTTTAGACGAGAAATGCATATTTATGCAAAAGACACATTCTTTCCGAAAACGCCTCCCCTTGTAAAATAAAGGCTTGGGGCTTCGCCGTCGGCTTGCTGCAACCAACGGCCGGATTGCCTAAACACTTGGTTTTCATGCTCCGAAATTAACGGTTAGCGTCGAATCAGCGTCGTAAGTGGATCATCAAGTACTCGAAGTGGAAAAATGTTGTTATAGGGCCCGTATCTCCTCCGTAAAATGCACCGCTGTCGGCCACCCGACCGGGTGTGGCAGAATGCCAATGCATTCTCAAGGATACAAGAGAATGGGGGTCCTTATTTCAATACCAAAAATGCCTTGGGCAATATGCCTTGTAAACGAAAGCCCACAAGCACCTTTGACCATCATCTGGTTATTCGATACTATTTAATCAAGATGACTCTCCGGATACAATCGAATCTGCCCGCTTCCATCCGCACCAGATAGATTCCACTCGCCACACGTTCATTGCCAGCATTTGTGCCATCCCACGAAACAACGTATCGCCCGGCACTTTGCTGTTCATCAATCAATGTCCAAATGAACTGGCCTCTCAAATCGTAGATCACAATCTTCACTTGACTCGCTACAGGTATTTCATAACTGATTTGCGTGCTCGGATTAAACGGATTAGGATAATTTTGGGATAACACAAAATCTTGCGGTGCACCGGCCAAATCCAAATCATTCGTTTCGACAAACTCATTCCGGCCAACCACGATCCTAAATTCACGTACCGTTTCGCCAGCGCTTGAGAAAAAAGTGTACTTCCCCAGTTCGCGGAAGTTCACCGAAACGCGGCTGGTTTTATCCAATAACAAAACATCCCAATCCAAAGGCAGGTTGTGAATTTCAGTAAGAGTTACCGTCACTTCGGAATGCGGAAGGATTTTGTCCTAAATTTAGTTGAAATTTTTCTGATGGCTCCTATCTTGAAGGCAGACAACCACATAATCAGGAGCCCTTGTGAAAAACAAGAAATCTG
>SZPB01000017.1 GCA_030263535.1 Cytophagia bacterium CHB2 | reverse complement strand
CACAAGATCGTGTTGATGGCCGACGCCGATGTCGACGGTCAGCACATCTCCACGCTGCTGCTGACCCTGTTGTTCCGGTTCATGAAACCGCTGGTCGAGCATGGCCACATCTTCTTGGCGCAGCCTCCGCTGTACAAGCTCAAGTGGCAGCGTCAGGAACCGGAGTTCGCCTACTCCGACCGCGAGCGCGACGCCGAGGATGAGCACGTCGAAAATTCCAGCGAAGCCGCGCACGTCTTCAACGAGGATTATCGTTGCAATCATCACGACGGCGATGACAACGACGATGATGCCGAGCAGTTTGCCGACGCGATCGAGTTCCTTTTGCAGCGGCGTGGTTTCTTCCGGAGCTTGCTTCAGCATCCCGGCAATGCGCCCCATTTGGGTGTGCATTCCGGTTGCCACCACCACCGCGCGTCCGCGGCCGTAAGTGGCGGCGGTGCCGCTGAAGACCATATTGTCGCGGTCGCCGAGTCCGACTTCTTGCGCAATCGGCAGCGTATCTTTCGACACCGGCAAGCTTTCACCGGTCAGCGCGGCTTCGCCGGTTTGCAGCGCGGTTTCTTGAATCAACCGGCCGTCCGCCGGAATCGTATCGCCCTCTTCAATGAGGATGATATCGCCCGGCACAAGCTCGGTTGCCGGAATACTCTGCCGCTCGCCGTCGCGGATGACGTTGGCATGCGCCGCCGACATTTGGCGCAACGCCGCCACCGCATCTTCCGCGCGTGATTGCTGAATGTAACCCATGATGGCGTTGAGCAGCACGACGGCGAAGATCGCCATGGCTTCATAAGGCAGCGCCGATTCGCGCTCGTACAACCACAACACGGTCGAAATCACTGTCGCGATGAGCAGCAGGATGACAAGCACGTCTTTAAACTGTGCGAGGAATTTCCTCCACGCTGGCACCGGCTTCTCTGCCGTCAGCTCGTTTTTGCCGTATGTTTCGAGCCGCGCCCGCGCTTCCTCTTTGCTCAAGCCGCGCCGCGCATCCGTGTCGAACGCGGTCAATACTTCTTCAACCGGTTGTTGATAAGGATTTGCTTGATTTTGCCGCATCGTCAGCGCTGATCTAAAATTTGACTTTCATAGTTGTGATTTCTTCGTTGATGAGGCGCAAAACCGGAGGTTCAGTTTACCCGAACCTCCGGTTAGTTTTACTTTAGTCCGATGATCTTGCGTCGCCCGCTAAACACACGAAACATACTAAAAAGCTTTTTTGTTCCCGGGCAAAATTCAAATGTGCCTCATCAGACCGCGGCTGGCTTGAGCTGTCGCAGTCCGCGCAAACGGAACGAAAGCACAATCATGATGATTCCGAACACCAGCGTGTAGGCGCCGATCAGCCACACCATCGTCAGCGCGCCCGCGGCCGGATTCAAAAAGAGCCAGATGCCGAAGATGATCGAGAGAACGCCGCCAAGAATCAGCATCCACTCATTGGTCAATTCTTTGCGCAATTGAATCGCCGTCACGATCTCGAAGAGGCCTCGGACGACGGCCCACGACGCGATCAGAATGAGCAGCCAAAATGCGGTGATGCCGGGAAAAATAAACGTCAGCACGCCGGCGATGATGCCGAACAGTCCGGCAAAGATCATCCACCACGCGCGGGCGCGCCCAGCGACAAAGATTGCGGTGACGCCATCCACCAGGGCATAAGCGCCGTAGAGAAAAACCAGCGCCACCAACGTCAGCCCCGGCCATACGAAGGCCAAAATGCCGAACAACACGGCGCCAATGCCGCGTAGCAACAGCACCCACCAATGGCTTGCAAAAGCGTTGAGAAGAGGAAAGTTAGTCATGGGTTCTCCTTTCGGTTGAGTTTTGAGGTGATTATCTTTTAGCGAAATGTTAGCGTTCATCGTTCCGCCTTTGTGGCGAAACTTGAGACAGGCACTCTTTCGCCTTTCTGTATCCCAATTCAATCATCTCGGTTGCCCGGTCAAACTCCAATGTCCGGCACGCGTTCCTGGCAATTTCTATTACTACATCCGGTGGATATGCGGCAAGCTTTTGGCGGGCTATGGCACTCTGCATCGTGTCAAAAGCCTGCATGGCGATATCGTACGCTCCCCAATCTCGACTGCTGCCACTTGTCCCGGATTGTTGGAGACGTGTTATAAAGCGATTGATCTTTTCACGGACCGGAGATGAAGGGTCAACTGAAGCCGTACTCACGGAAGCCGGCTCTTTACGATCATCTGGGGAGCCGCCCAGATTTACAGCAATAGTTAAATCAGTTTCATCCCCAAATGTCGGCGCAATGGGCACAGGATTCAAGATCCCGCCATCAACAAGATCGACCCCTTTGTACTTGAATGGCGTGAAGAGAAGGGGTATTGCGAAAGACGCTCTCATGGCATCAAAAAGACTGCCTGACTTTATCCATACTTCTTTCTGGTTGACGATGTCAGCGGCAACAGCCGTATATGAAAACGGGAGATCTTCGATTCGTTTCTTTCCAACTAGTTTGATCAAAGTATTAATAATTTTGTCGCCTCTCACCAGTCCGCTCTTTTCCCACGAAAGATCCAGTAGGGTGAATATGTCGATTTTAGTTACGGAACGTACCCATTGCTCATACTCATTCAATTTTCCGGCAGCATATACTCCTCCAATTACTGCTCCTATTGAGCAACCGGCTATTGACGCGATTTTAAAATCATTTTCTTCAAGCCAATGAATGACGCCAATATGCGCCAAACCTCGCGCGCCCCCGCTTCCAAGAACGAGTGACACGGTCTTCATATTCGTTGTTGACATAATTTCACCAAATGCCTTTCATTTCAAATCGATCTTGCAGCCGCGCGCTTGCCGGCTGCAATGCACAATTCGGTTATGGAAAAATCTAGAATCTCAGGCCTAGCTTTGCACCGGCAATGGATTCAAGCGCGTGATGATATCCATCAACTCCCGGCGATGTATTTGTTCCTCGTCCGCGATCTGTGTCAGTAAGGGCGTCCAATTTTCATGTCCGGCCTCTTTGGCCAGATGCGCCGCTTCCAGATATTGGATGTAATCATCTTTTTCTCTTTCCAAAATTTGCAGCAGATCGAGCGTCGAGGGGGAAGTTTTGCTCTCGCGCTCTTTGCGCAAATTGGCGGCGCGTTCCGAGGGCTCGCCGCCCAGCTCGCGGATTTTTGCCGCCAGCAATTCGGCATGCTCTTGTTCGCGCGCGGCAATGTCCAGCAGCTTCCGGCGTAATTGCGCATAAGGAACGTGGCCGCTTTCTTTTTGTAAAACCTCGCTGGTCTGCCGCTCTTCTAAATAATCACGTTGCAATGCTTCCAGAAGTGTTTTTTCCGCGCGCTGTTTCGGATCGAGCAAGGCGGTCAATTTTTCCCAGCCTTGCTCCAGCTTTTTCTCTAATTCGCTCATAATAATTGTAGGTTTGGTTTTCAACATCCTTTTCCTGCTTCTTCCCAACGCGGACGAGCCGCAACCAAAAAGATAATCTCCAACCGATAGAAGAACCCAACGGATAAAGCTTTTTCAGTTGGGTTCTTCTATCCGTTGGAAAAAGTCTTTGCTTTTTTTTGCAAAGATATCACTTGTAAAGATTAAGACTGTATTCCCCAATCTCATGCCCGCGCCCCTCGCAGCGCCGCCTGCACCATCAAAAATTCGCCGACGTTATCCATCGTAAGGATGCCCGCGAGCTGGCCGTTGCGCACGAGCGGCAGCGAATGGCAGCGACTCGCATTCAATCGCGCAAAAACAGTTTCCAACATCTCGTTCGGGTCGGCGGTCTCAAATTGGCGCTGCATGGCGTCTTCGACCCGGCCGTTTGGGCCGCGCTGCGAGAGCGCTTTCAGCAAATCGTTGCGCGTGAGCACGCCCACCACGCGCCCTTGCTCCACCACCGGAAAGTCTTGTTGAAAACCAGCCAGAATATGGTCAACCGCCCGTTCCAAAGAATCCGCGGGCGCCAGCGTGCGAAAGTCCTTGATCATCGCGGCCTGGACCGGAATGCCGCCGAGCGCCGATTTCATTTGCACCATGCTCGCTTCTTGCGAGGCGCCCATCCACACAAAAAGCGCGATGAACACCAGGAAGGGATTGTAAAACAAGCCGATGAATCCAAACAGAAGCGCCATGCCTTGTCCGACGTGGGCGGCGATTTGCGTTGCACGCACATAGTCCATGCGCATGGCCAACAACGCGCGCAGCACGCGGCCGCCGTCCATCGGAAACGCCGGCAGGAGATTGAACGCCGCCAGCGAGACGTTGACCCACAGCAACTTTTCCCAAAAGTTCCCACTCACCATGCTAAGGTTGCTCAACGATGGCGGCCCGGAAGTTAACCCAATGGCGATGTACAACACCGCCGCTAAAACCACGTTGACCGCCGGTCCGGCCAGCGCCACCCACAACTCCTGTTTGGGATCATCCGGCATGCGCTCCAAACGCGCGACGCCGCCGATCGGCAGCAGGGTAATGTCGCGCGTCTGAATGCCGAAGCGTTTAGCGGTGAGCGCGTGTCCCAGCTCGTGGAGCACGACAATTCCGAACAGCGCCAGCAAGAACGCCACGCCGTTGATCATCATCGCGATGCTCTGCCCGGCGAGATAATAGCTCAACGCCACCCAGCCGAGCAGCAGCAAAAACGTCGCGTGCACGTAAATGCCGATGCCGGCAATTTCACCGAGTTTAAAAGACCATTTCATTTCAAGTCTCCTTTCCTTATTTATTAATGAATCGTCCGGCAGCGCGGAGATATGCGGTATTTCACCAGCCGGACTTGCGTTCCTATTCCGCTTTCAAAGGCAAAATGAACTTCATCCATCAGCATCTTCATCATCAGAATGCCGCGCCCGCCGGCTTGCAGCTTTGAAAGGAGCGCCTTGGCATCCTGCTTTTCGAGCTGCTTGGGATCAAAGCCTTGACCTTGATCTTTCACCACTACCGCCAGTTTTTGATGGTCGATGGTTATCCGAAGATGCAGCGGCTTGGCCACGTCATTTGCATGGGCATGTTTAATTGTATTGACGCAGGCCTCCTCAACGGCAATCTCGATCTCCATTACCGCCGTTTCGTCAAAGCCGGCTTTTTGAGCGATGGTCGCAAGGAAGCTGCGAATCGGCTCCAGATTTTCAGTATGGCTCGGAGTTGTCAGCTCATAAACTTTCTCGGCCTCGGCCAAATCCATCACTGTTTTTGGGTGGTGGCTGGACATGCTCGCCAAAACTTCTGCGGAGGCGTGACTTGCATTCACCGCGAGAGCCTTGTAGGTATTTTGATTTTGCAACATCGCATTTTCCTCGCAAAGTACATCGCCACTTTCATGTTTAAAGAAACGGGAAGTCTTGAACGGACCTCAACTACCGAAGACTTCCCGTTTTTAGGCGCGACGCTAAAGTGCCAATGCCTCCTTGGCAAGTCGTCCAGCTTCCTGGAGCTTGGCGTGACGTGCCTCGAGGTCAGCCTTTACTTCGGCGATGCGCTTCTCAATCTTTGCCTTCTGCCGGTCGCTCGCCTGCTTGAGCTGTCCCTGCAGGGCGGTGATCTTCGCCTCGGCTTCGCGCTTTGCTTGATCGATTTGGCCTTTGGCCTGGTCCTGCATCACCTGGGCCTTATTCTTCGCCTCGTCGATCTGCGCCTGGATCGCGGCCTTGTTCTCAGCGTTTGCCTGAGCCAGCTCCTCCTTGAGCTGCTTCACTTCAGCCTTGAACGCAGCGGATTCCCGCGCCAGTTGGTCCTCGACGACCTCGGAGCGCAGGCGTCGGAAAACCATGCCACCCAGTTTCCTGACTCGTGCGTCAACGGGCTCCGTCCAGCTCTCTTCCACATCGGCCAGGACCGCCGCCTTGCCAGAGCCGAGGGCGTTCGAGACCTCGTCCACGAATTGGACGTCGATGCCCGACTTGTTCAGATCAGAGATCAAGCCTGTCAGGCTACCTATCGACGCTCCCACGGCCAGTCCGACCGGACCCGCCAGCAATCCCACCATGCTGCCGACCAACATGCCGAGGCCGGCGCCGATGGGCCCCTGCTCGACGACCTGCTTCACGCTCACCTTGCCCGAGGCATCTTTCACGAGGACCGCCGTTGCGTACACCGTGATGTCCCCATCCTTGTGGAGTCCCTTGAGCGCGCTGAGGCCCTCAAAAGCCACCGTCTCGCTGTCGAAGACTGCGACCATCATCTTGTTCATCTCAGTTTCTCCTTTCGGTTGTGTGTTGACGGATTGGTTGTGCCATAAGCCGCTTCCGTCATTCGCAGCCTACGGACTTGATTGTCTGGTTCTCTACGCGATCACTGCTTCTCTATGTTGCAGGCGCCGTGTGCGTTGCTCTGAATGTGTTTTCTGCCGTCCGTCCAAGCTCAACGGGCCAGCGCCAAAGTAAGAGATGAGAAGCGCAGCACCCAGCATGGAAAGATTCTTCATGAACATCACCTGATGCATCTGCGCCAGCATGCTATCCTGTATGGCCCAGAAGTTGTGCGTCATCACCGTGACCGGCACGAGGAACAATACCAGCAGCCACGCGCCCCATTTGGCTTTATAACCGAGGGCGATGCTGAGTCCTCCCAAGAGCGCGATCACTCCGGAGAGCGGAACTGCAATCGCAGCCAATGGGATTCCCTGCGCTGCTCCGTGCTCGATCGCCTGCTTCGAAAAATTGCTGATGCCGCCAATCACGAAGATTAATGAGAATAGAATTCTTCCGACCAATACAATGTACTTCACGGTTGTAACCTCCTTTTTTAGTTTCTCGAGGGAGACAATCGGTCTGCTTCTTTTTCAGTGAGCAGTTTCCGGATCATGTTCTCGACCTCAACGCGCGGAAAAGTGCCCGCCAGCGACTCAACCAGTTTTCCATCTTGAAAAAATAGAATCGTCGGGCTGATAAAAATCCGAAAGCGTTCGGCCACTTTCGGGTTTTCACGCGTATTGATGCGGCAGAACTTCACCCGCTGGCCATACAGTTCGTCCAGTTTCGCCAAGCCCGGTTCGATGAGATAGCGATTGCTGTAATTCTCATCGTAAAATATGATCAACACCATTCTGCCCGGAGCAACAAGCTCAGCGTCGAAATTTCGGTCTGTCAATGCCTTTGATGCCATACAATCATTACCAAGTTGATTTCCACCGGCTGACTTTGTTAAACTCTCGCCGTATTGGATATTCAATTGGTGTACCAATTGGATTTTGGCAAGGCTTGCAGCTTATGTAAGCATCTTTGCTTACATGGTGTTGCGGGGTAGATAAAGAAGGGAGGAAAAGGTGAGAAGGCAGCGGGGTTTTTATGAAATATCAGAAATTTTATGACCTCTCATAACGCAGGAATTTGCCATGAAACCAGTTATCAGTGCATTGGAGAAGCCGTAGAAAAAGTTTAACGACCAGCGTTCACCTCATTGTCAAACAGAAATGCATCTTTGGTTTTCTCCAATTGTTTGCCGGTAACGCGAGTGAATTTGTTTTCTTTACCGGATACAATTTAAGTTTGAGCTTACCATGAACAAACGGGATTCGGATGAAGTGTCGAAAATGGCATCTGAAGCGGAGGGGTTGCGGAATGAAGCGTTTTTTTCATTTCGAGCACGGCTCGACTGAGCTCGCCGAAGTCTATGCCAGTGCGAAAAGGATTCTTCCCGAAGGGGCATTCGGCCAGAATGACCTGGAAGAGGTTGGCTGAATAGTTGCTAAATAATAATCGGTGGGATCAAAAAGGTGATAGCTCAATCGTTCCTACTTTTTGCCTAATTCTCTCGGCAGCTAAGAAATCACCCCGTCGGTGAAGGCTTAGCGCCAGCGCACCCGCACCAAGACCTGGCTATCGAAACGCTCATTGGGATTCACCAGCGCCAAGCTTTTACCCACCAACAACATTAAAGAATCCCCTGCAGTTCCAAAAGCAGATTCGGCTCCCCAAGAAACCCGCCGGCTGATGTTCGGCGAGAGTTTCGACGCAGCAAGTGTTGCCTATCGCGTGGGGTACGGTGATGCTTCGCACTTCACTCGGGAGTACAAAAGGCTCTTCGGCCTACCGCCGGTGCGTGATGTGGAACGGCTGTGCGAAGCCGCTAGGTAAGCGCTGGCCGCGGAGCCGTTTAGAAATTGAAATCGAGCGGTTTCATCCATTCGATTCACTGAAATTAAAATTAAACCCAAGTCGCAACAGGGGCTTTCATGAGCAAGCCAAAAAGCGCCGCTTGATGTCAATGCCAGCCTAAACCTCCCTTCAGATATTTAAAAATTAAAGATTTCCCTTGCAAATATCCTCCGCGAATCAATCGTGCGCTGGTATACTAATTTTGAGTATTGACTTGTCGAGAGGCGCTTCTGAAACCCAACGGGCTCAACGTTCAATTTTTAAAATTGTTTTCAGCCGACTGAGCCTATCTTAGTTTATGGCTCTTCATTTTGGGGTTTCGTAATAATTGAGTTCAACAATGAATATCAATCGTTTAGCTTTTTTTGATATTATAGCATTGGAAGATGACAAAGTTTTCCGCGCTGGTATTTTGCTCACAAAGCCAGATACCGTTCCACTTGAATTTCATCTGACTGATTGTGTTCGCCCTACGACAGCGCAAAAGATACTTTATGGCGCTATTTTTGAGCGCCACTTGAAGGTTGAAGTTTTTGGCAAACCTTTGTTGGAGGCTCTAACAGAAAAACCAGATGCGGTAATTACCAAAGAACTGGAGATCTTTCAGTATGTGGAAGGCGCTCTTGATTATCCAGTCGTTTTGATATCATCAAAAAACGATATTCAAAGCATTTCGGAAAATCACAACGGTTATATTGCGGAACTCAAGAAAATTTCGCAAAAGCAAAATCTCTTTGAACCATTTGAGCGCATCCAAAAGGTGATTCTTCAAGTGCATAGCCGAGAGCTGAATCAACAATCCGTCAAAGACACGACCAAACCACCTCAATCCTCATGAAGGAGTTGATGCATAGGCTCTTTCCTTTTGCAAAGCCGGAAGTTCATCGCGTGCTTGTACCCAGGATCGGTGCGCGTTGTTTGAAAGTCACTTGGCCCACTGGCGAACAGCAGCAAAAGATTGCACCCGTGGAAAGCGAACTTGCCATAACACCCACCATTAGACGGCTGAATATGAAGGCCGTTACCTTTGAGAGCTTGTCCGTTTTTTTATCGAGTTGTCATCTTTTGTCCCCACAGATTGATGCCATCCCAATTGAGTCAATTAATTGTGCCACTGTCAAAGCCGGTCACGAACTTAGCACTCCTTCTATTTTTAGCTATGTAAATCCATGGAGAATCAATATTTTTCGAGCCGACAGATTCAAACTGAAGCACGCGGCAGTCCAGCGTTTGTCGCCTGATGAGTTCAAAGGTCTTGGGTTAACCATAATATGCCACAAATTCACCTCCACATTTGTCACACCAGCCGTGTTTTCCTGCGTGGATCGGACTAATGGAATTATCAGCGCACAAGTCAATCAGATCAATTCAAATGAAATCGTTGTGAACGGGGGTGTCGCGCGATCCTTTGAAAGCCATCTTCACGAGAGCACAACCGTCCAGATCGAATCTGTTTTGCAAATGCCGCACTGTTGGATACTTGAGGCTTCGGAGTTATCAGCCACTTTAATCAAATTTGAGAAGCTCAGTAGCACCAAGATTAAGACAAGAATCCAAATTGTCAATATCAAGATTGCTTCGGCGATTCAAAGTTGGCGAGATTTTGCTCCACTATTTACACTGAAAATCTTTAATCGCACGAATGCCATCCTGCCACCAGCCCTTTGCGAGCGATATGGCATTTCGTGGCGATTTTTCCATGAAAATGGCGACGAGTGTTCGACGTTTAACATTTCGCGAAAGATTATTTGGTTTAAGTTATCAGATGAAGGCCTGAATCGGGGGCGTTTGGCGAAACGTGTAACTGCTGGAATCAATCTTTTAGTCGTTCCCGCAAATTGGGAATGCTTGAATCTCACCTCCTCTTGTTTTGTATTTCAAGAACAAGAATTCCTTACAATTGATCAGTGGCACGGTTATTTGATCCATGTCGATCAAAATCAAACAGATTTTCCACGATTTAAAACTGCTAGGGGAGTTGAAATAACATGCAATTGGTTTAGCTTTGATCAGCATTCAATTCCTCTACATCATTTACATCATTTTGAACCTCATCGACTTCGGTGGGGGATAACGAATAAACACGCCGACGAAACAAGAATTGATTGGCAGAACAAACCGATTGAAATTGAAGAATCACGCTTTGCAGCTACTTCAGCAGAAGTACTTTGGGTACATATACCAAAGACAACCCATGTCAATTCAGTTCATGCTGGTTTCAAACCTCGAAAACTTCGTCGCAAAAAAGGAAAATTCCCAATTGCCCTACGAGAATTTTGTGATGCTGAAGAGCTCCGTGAAAATGGTGCAATCTTCTATTTATGGATTAGGGATTCGAAGCGCGAACACAAGGTTGCTGCGCTTAGAATCAAAACGAAGGCTTGGCACTGCAAAATCTCTGGTTGCTCATTTGCGTCGCCAGATTCACACGAAGCGGAATCTCATTTCAGAAAGACCCACTCTACACATGGCTACAGGGTTTTGCCTTATACTGAAGCACAAAAAAGAGGCTTATACGGGCATGAATTCCCTAAAAAAATTTATCAGTGTGGGTATAATCTTCACCATTTCGTCAATGCCACTTCATTTGCAGACAATCCCACCAGCACGATCATCTATCATATCCAACATGAATGCGTGGATGCACGAACACAAGCCCACGGCGGCTACTCTCAAATACGTTTTCGCGTCGTTGAAGATACGGAAGAAATTCGCTCAGTTCACATATCCAATCTCCCGATCTGGGTCGAATGTCTCTACTGCCATAACTTTTACAAGAAGTTTGAAAGTATTTTGGAAGAAAACATCTTTGCCCATTTGTTGCAACCACATCGAAACGAAATTTTTGAATGGAATGACTTCACCTTAAAATAGTCTCGGGTCGAAAATGAATCCTTATATTCTTGCTGAAAAAGTTGAAGAGAAATATCTGCAATATCTCAAGACCATGTTCTATTTCAAAGATGACGGCTTGCGCAGATCATTTGAGGAAACGCTTGATGCTGGCCATCTTTCCAATGGTCCTTACTTAGAAGCTACGCCGATTTTCAAGAGAGCAAAGAATACAACCGAGTTATTCACAGAAACTCTCGGGGTTGAGCCGGAACAAGGCTTCATGCAGGCAGTGGAGGGCGAACGCCAGTTGTATTGCCATCAAGAAAATTCAATCCGTTTTACGGCGCTAGGCAAGAATGTCGTTATTGCTACGGGGACAGGCAGCGGAAAAACCGAGGCCTTCTTATTGCCTATTTTGCTTCATCTTTATAAAGAATTTGTGTCTGGCCAGTTAGGAAACGGCATACGCGCGCTCATTCTTTATCCGATGAATGCTTTGGCGTTTGACCAACGTGAACGTTTAGGAGAAATTTGTAGAAAACTGGAAGCGTATCATTCGAGATTTAGATTTACTTTTGGCCAATATGTCGGTGATACTCCCGAAGACCGCAATGATCAGTATCGAAATGCCCGCGAAGCCTGGGATAATAGATTGCCAGGTGAATTGGTATTTCGCGAACAAATGCGCGCCACCCCACCTCATATCTTGTTGACGAATTATTCGATGCTAGAATTCATGTTACTTCGTCCTCACGATAGTCCACTTTTTGATAACGGCAACGCCCAATGGTGGAAATTCATCGTGTTGGATGAAGCACATCAGTACCGTGGCACGAAAGGCATGGAGATGGGTATGTTGCTCCGCCGCCTGAAGCAACGTTTGAGTGAAGGAGGACGTCGAGATGGATTTCAATGTATTGCGACTAGTGCAACTTTGGCAAGTGATAGCAAAGATGTTGGCCGTGTTGCACAATTTGCGCAGGACTTGTTTGGGGAAACATTTGAGCCCGAACATATCATTAGAGGAAAATTTGAAGAATTAACAGGGGAAAGTCGATATACGCTTTTACTCGAAGACTATAAACTGTTGGAAAGTGCACGGCCAAATTCGGTTACAGAACTGAAGGTAAAATTATCGTCGCTTGCTTCACAGCATGGGATCGATTTGGCCGAGGCTCGTAAGTGGGAAGAGGCTATTTACATTATTCTTCACAACGATTCTCGCACAACTAAGCTACGTGAACAAGTGACGGGGAAAGCAATAAAGGTTGAGGATGTCGCGTCAAAAATTTTCCCAGAACTCGAGGAACAGAAACAAGTTGAAGCTTTAGTTCGGCTCATTCGTCTATTGGCTGCTGCGCAGAATCCAGTTGATGGCTCGCCTCTGTTGACGGCCCGCTTCCATTTTTTCCTGTGCTCATTGGAGGGTGCATATCTATCGCTTGCGAGCACAAAGGATCAACCCGTCACGCAAAAAATTTTACTGGATCGGACGAGTGTGCAGCAAGGGCACGCCTTTTTCGAAATCGCAATTTGTCGGGAATGTGGACAGCATTATCTTGTTGGCAAAGTAAGCAAAAGTAGGTTGAGCGAAGCCATACGTGATCCTGGAGATATCGATTTTGGCGCCAATTTTTTCCGTCCTGTTGATATTTCACTTGTCGAGCAAAACGACGAAGATGAATTCAACCGGAACAATCTGCATCAGCTTTGTTTGGCTTGTGGCGCAATTTCGCGACATCCCACGCGCCCAGTTTGTAACCATACGACAATCATATTTGTTGAACAGCAAGAAGCTTCCAAAAAACACCCAGATCAGATTTCGAAGTGCGCAGCCTGCGGTTATCAAGCTGCGGACCCCGTACGCGAAATCGTGCATGGCTCAGATGGCCCCAACGCTGTCATTGCCACAGCTCTCGTGCAAAATTTGCCATTAGAAAAAAAGAAAGTTTTGGCATTTGCCGATAGCCGACAACAGGCTGCTTTTTTTGCCTGGTATCTTGACGATAGTTATCAAGGCCTCCTTTCACGTGTCTTGATCTTGCATGCACTCAGGAAGCTTGATTCTGCTGGTTCAGTCACTTTTAACGAGCTTGCAAGTGTTTTGTCTAATAGATACGAAGAACAGCGCTTATTCAGGGAAACTACAGGCGACATCGAGCGAACAAATAAAATATGGAAACAAATCTACTCAGAATTTTTAGCTGAAGAAACGAATCAATCTTTGGAAGGTGTTGGCCTAATTCGTTATGTCATGAAATGGCCCTCTTGGTTTAAGGTTGAAAGTTTTTTGAATGATTTGCCATGGCATTTATCCGACTCGGAAAAGTTCACTCTACTGGAAACTTTACTGAATTTCGTTCGGCTTGATAAAGCTGTAAACCTAAACCTGCCACCGCTCGTCAATTTAAATTGGAAAGATCTCGGGCTGCAATCGCCACAAATGAAAGTTCGTATTGGCGAACCAGGAAGCCAACATTTCGTCCGTAGCTGGGATGGCCTCAGAGGGAGAAGAGCGCGCTGGATGGCTAAAATCTTCGAGCATGCCGGAATGGAAAAATCTGCTGCGCGAATAAAAGCGGGTGAGGCCTTGCGCGCTGTGTGGCAATCATTCTCAGAAACAGATAACAAGGCCCGATCTTCACATGAAGCCATTTTTCATGAGATCACCGACGCAAAACGTTTGAATCCTGATTGGTGGCGCATTCAATTGCTGACGAACGAGGACACGATCTATCGCTGTCTCGTCTGTGGCAGATTGCAGCATGTGGCAGTAAAAAACATCTGCAACCGTAGCAATTGCCATGGGCAGCTTGTCGCGATTAGAATGTCCGAACTGGAATCCAATCATTATCGCAATTTGTATATCGAATTACAGCCAGAGATTCTACGTGTCGAAGAACATACCGCACAATTGGCAAAAGTGACCGCGCGTGAATATCAGCGCGATTTTCGTAACAACAAAATTCAGGTGTTGAGCTGCTCGACCACCTTTGAGCTGGGAGTTGATTTGGGCGATCTTGACACAATCTTTCTGCGCAATGTTCCGCCCGAATCTTTCAATTATGCCCAACGCGTTGGCCGTGCTGGACGACGTGTAGGCAACATCGGGTTTGCAGTAACATACTGCCGCCGAAATGCCCATGATCTTTATCATTTCGACCATCCCGATCGTATGATATCCGGTAAAGTGAGTCCACCAGTGATTGCGAAAAACAACCCCAAAATCACGATAAGACACTTGACCGCGGCTGCGCTATCCTTTTTCCTCAGAGCTTTTCCGAATCGATTCAAAAACGTCGAAGCATTCTTTGCCGATTTACAAAATCCATCGGCAGTGAAAGATTTCGAGGAATATCTTCAAAAAGACCAAGGCAAGATTCTTTCCTCTTTAAGAGCGATCATTAAAGACGACGAGCAAAGCCGCCTTTTAGGACTGGAGGACGGCACATGGATTCAGCACTTGATTTCCGCTGCTTTGAAGGGAGCTGAAGAGAGAGTAGCAACAGATTTCAAGATCATCAAACAATTTCAAGACGAATCAAAACAATCAAATCAATTTCGTAGCGCGGAATGGGCGCAGAAACGTGCCAATACAATTGCGAAGGAAGATGTTTTGAGTTTTCTTTCACGCGCCGTTGTAATTCCCAAATACGGTTTCCCTGTGGATGTGGTTGAGCTCGATACCCATTCTGTTAGCAACAATACCGGAAGTGAAACCGTCATACTGCAGCGCGATCTTTCCATCGCTATTGCTGAATTCGCACCGACGAGTAAGTTGGTGGCCAATAAATTCGAATGGGAATCCTATGCTTTGAAAAAAGTTGCAGAAAAAGAATGGGCGCGATGGCATTACGCCAAATGCGCCAAACATAACCAATTTGATCGTTGGCAAACTGGCCAGAATCCCAGCTTTACCAAATGTTGCCGTGGTATGACCACGAGGCTTTACGTCGTGCCGCAATTCGGTTTTCTGACGAAAAACAAACGTCCGGACAAGCCGCGGCGCAAAACTGAACGAATCTTCTCGACTCGACCTTATTTCGTGGGTTTCAAAAACACTAGCCAGCAAACTATAAAATATGGCGCCATCGAGTTGACCAAAACATCGCCAGGCGAAATGGTGGTTTTATGCGAGGGTTACAAAGGGCAAGGATTTTACGTTTGTCCAAAGTGTGGCGCGGGGTTTCGTGAAATGACGAGAGCAGAAATCGAGAACGGACACGAAGATTTCTTAGGCAGAAAATGCCGTTGCCGACCGGAAAGATTTCTTTCGTTGGGACATGATTTTGTGACTGATGTTCTGAAAATCATATTTTGGAAAGCTCATAATTCGGATATTGAACCTCAATGGTTCGCTTTCACTCTTGCTTATGCCATTTTAGAAGGAGCGGCGAAGGTGCTCGAAGTACCCTCTAATGAACTCAATGTAACCGTCAATGCTTACGATATGCAAGCTAGCTTTCCGTCTATCATCTTATACGACAATGTCCCAGGTGGTGCTGGCTTGGTGGCACGATTAGAATTTAAAGAGATGCTTCGTGCTTGTATCGAAGCCGCAGCGGAGCGCGTAAATGGTTACTGTGGTTGTGCATCTGAAACCACTTGCTATGGATGTTTAAGAAATTATAGGAATCAGTTTGCCCATGCCTATATGCAGCGGGGAGCGGTTTATTCATATTTGTTGGAATTGTTACAAGAACTTGAGTGAGGACTGGACTACTTGCTTGCTTTTTTCGTGTGTCCAAGTCTGGCTTCACTGGGCTATTGCTACCAAGTTTGCTCCTTCGACGGCGTGAGGAATGAACCCTACGGACACAGACTGTTGTCCTCAGTTAAGCCGCTGGCGCCAACGCAATGTTTTCCAAAAGAAGCGGAGGCAACTGGCCTTGTCCCAAAACTTCTTTGGCGTCAAGAATCTCAATGCCAATTAAGCGTTCGCCGGCACCGATATTTAATGCGACCTCTTCGTTCAGCCGAACCGTGCGGCATTCATGATTTCCTTCAATCAGGCGAATATACAACGCATCGACTTCGGGATCATAACTGATTTTCATTGATCTATCTCTCAAAAGTAAAAAGTGTAAACGGTAATGACCACGATCTCCCGCGCTTTTCTTTGATCACTCGCGCGACCTGCTTGATCGCATAGTCGTTGCCCTGCCAAGATCGGCCATAAGGAAAGTTGAAACGGCACTGTTCCCCGCCTTTCTTCGCCGGCTCGCGCGACCCGTGTTGAATGGCCTGGCGTACCTCGGCTTCTTTTGTTCCGCGCTCTTTACATTGATCACGAGCATGTTGTGTCAAACGAATCGGTTTCATGAATTGAAAAATCCTTGAGTCGCTTTCGATCCGTAAGCCTCATTTGTCGAATGGCAACTGCCACTTGCTCCACGCTCATGGGCAAGCCAATAACTGAATTGGCCATGGTTTTCTCCGTTAAATTTTGTTATAAAATGGTTTTGGTGGATTGATCATCGGAGGATCTCATCTTTGCCCTTGATCACCATGCCAGGTTCGCTCCGTTCCATATCTTCCATAATTTTTTGGACCTCGTCTTTCGAGCAGTGACCGGCTTTCCAAAGTTGGCGCAGGATACGCTTGAGATCAAGAGCAAGAACATTATTGGCTATGCAAAAATTATGTGCACGTTTGTCATTGGTAAGAAATTTATTGCCCGTGCGATTGAGGCAAATGGCTATTCCCTCTTTTTCGCCGGCGTTCAATGCTTTCGGCAGGGTGGGAATCAAGCGCTTCTCCTCGTCCATGAGCGCAATAGGCAGAAACTGTGTTCCGGCAGTCAAAGCATCAATGATCGGTTGAAGAAATTGCAAACCTTTTTGCAGGCCAAGCTTGATTTCCTTTTGAACGGCAGGTGGGAGATGGAGAGATGGCGTCTCCGCAACGGCAAACAGCAAATCCAGCCGCTGAATCCGCGCGAACGTTGAGAGAATGCTGGTATCTGCAATGATCATTGCTCTTTGCTAAAGAACCGCGCGATATCCCTATCCATCGCTTCGGCAGACTCAGCTTCTATAATAATAGGAATGTGGCGCTGGTGCAAAATATCTTGAAATTCCCAGCGGTCGATGCCGGCAATTTCAGCGGCGCGGCCAAGGGAAACCTCATCGGCTCGGAACAACTCGATGGCAAGCTCCAGCCGGAGTGCCTTATTGTTGAGCAAGAGATTGCGAAGCGCATCGGAAATGACCTCATCATGGTTTTGATAGAGGCCGGTTCGAACCAGCGCGTCGATCTCCGTGTTGGCATGAGTTGGTTGTGGTTGAATCATCGGCATTTTCCAAGCTTGTGCATGTGTTTTTCAATCGCAAACTTTAATAGTAAAAATTAGCAAACTTTTCTCTAAAAAGCAAGCCATCACTCTATGCCGGTGATCGAATACTGCTTGCGAAGCGAGGAGCCGACATTGCCCGCTACCACTTCACCGGCGTGAATGCCGATTCCCACTCTGGTCGGTGGGATATTCCCGTTGTCGTTTTCCTGTTTGAGCCGAGCAATGATTGCAAGCGCAGCCTCAACGACATTGCGACAGTCATTTCCGAAAGAGAGCGGCGCCCCAAAAGTCGACGTGAAGCTGTCACCCAAGAATTGATTGATAATGCCGTGGTGGCCGTTGATGATGTCAATCATAAAGCCGAAAACGGCGTTCTGATAAGCGATAATTTCTTCCGGTGTGTGCATCGCGGCGAAAGGGGTGAAATTCCTAATGTCCAAAAACATGATGCAAACCGACCGCTTCTGAATGATCGGGTCCGGCTTCTGCTTCAGCAGCGCGTCGACAATCTCCGGTGAGACCTGCTGGCCAAACAAATTGATGATCTCGTTGCGCTCGGCGATGGTCTTGAAAGAGCTCAAGACGTGTTGTTTGCCTGAACCGGACAGCAGTGATCCCGAACAATATAGCAAAAATTCAAACTAATTTCAACTATTCGAAGGGCGGGTGCTCTCCCATTGCATAAAGCATCCTCCGCAGATTGACCAGATTTTGCCGATTTAATTGCAAAGCTTCAATTGTCGCGCGCCCTATCGAAGTCAAACCCGCTATGTGAGTATAGTCGTCGCTCCAACGAAAATGATCATGCCATAGCAGGAGGGCGAATATCCAATTCTTTCATGAGAGCTTTTAGTGAAGTCCCTCTAAGATTCGCCAACTCGGCAAGATATTTAACGCGTTCGACATCAAACTGTTCAATCCGGTCAATCAAAGCCAGCAATTCTTGATGCTCATCCGGCGTGATCTTTTCGGCTTTGCGCTTGCTATTTAGCTTCCTAAAACGTTGTTGAATATCAGGCGGCGGTCCCTGATTGATTCTCATGAGCAATTCGGTTTCAGTTTTTGACAAATTAGGAGCTCGACGCCGAGCTCGCAACGCTATGACTCGAAAGACAAATTGATCCAATTCAGGCAAATTTAATTGACTGACGTATTTCAACAATTCATCAAAAGAAGGCGCACGGACATACGCAGCTACCGGCTCTGCAACTTTACCGATTTGATCAACGGAGGCTGATTCTGCCGTTGGATATTGCCGGACAGTCGAGCCACGCTTGCGGGAATGATTCTGTTCCATAGTCTTTTTAAAGTTGAATCGTTAGTTCAAAATATAATCAACGCTTGTTATAAATCCAACTTCTTTTTCATCGCCGATTCCCACTCTGGTCGGCGGGATATTCCCGTTGTCGTTTTCCTGTTTGAGCCGAGCAATGATTGCAAGCGTTTTTATCGTATGTCATCATTCATTGGTCGCCGATGAGATTGATGATAAGGTCGATCATTACGTCTTTCTGCTTCGGATTGCTCTCCGCAACCAACAGCGTCAGGGCAACAAGGGCGTTGTCGTTGATCTTGCGCTCCCCGTCAGGAGCCAAGAGAAGATTATTCTTTTCCAAAAACCAGATGAACATCAGGGAGGCGACGCGCTTGTTGCCGTCAACAAACGGATGGTCTTTGATGATGAAGTACAGAAGGTTCGCCGCTTTTTCTTCAACACTCGGATAGAGATCTGAACCTCCAAATGTTTGTTCAATACTGCCAAGAATTCCTTTCAGTGCGCCTCGTTCCCTTTCTCTCCCAAACAGATCGCCGGCCTCTTCCCGCTCCATCAGGTTTTTCTTTAGTTGAGCGATGGCCTGCTTTGCATTCTCTTCATCGATGCGGAATCGGACATTGCGATGCAGTTCTTTGGTTTGAAGCGTCCCCGAATCGTACTGATGCAGAAGCAGCCATGAGCGCGTGTACTCGGTAATCACGGTCAGCAGGCCGGCCGTTTCCGATGCCGACAACTGCTTTGTCGACTTTGCCTTCTCGACCAACGCTACTGCCGCTTCCAACTCCTTTAGTCGTTGCTTGTTGTCCTGAAGACGTTTCTCATTGAGCGTAAAGCCTCTGACAAGATGATCACGAAGGACTGTAGTCGCCCATATCCGAAACCGCGTAGCCCTCGGAGAATTGATTCTATAACCGAGAGAGAGGATGGCATCGAGATTATAGAATTTGGTGCTATAGGTTTTTCCATCGCGGGCAGTATGTTCCAAAATGGAACTAACTGAGCGCTCTTGCAACTCTTTACTTTTAAAGATATTACGCAGATGCTTAGTGATCGCCGGCCGTTGCGTGCCAAAGAGAGAGGCAATCTGCTTCTGTGTCAGCCACACAGTTTCATCCTGCAGCCGAACATCGATGGCAGTCAGCCCATCTTCGGTCTTGTAAATGACGATTTCGCCTTTTTGTTCTTGAATTACTTTCGGCATAGCTTACCCCTTCGTAGTTTACAATGACTTCAATCCGAGTTATATCGTTCAAGCTGTTTCATTTCTTCGATGGCCTCTAGAAATGCTCTCCATCAGTGATTTTCATCGACGTGCTGCCCACGTGATACTCGCTCAATCCCCAATTTCTTCATGCGGGAAACCAAAGTTTGGGGATTGATTCCGAGAATTTGCGCGGCGCCATCCGGACCACTTACCCGCCAGTGGGTGAAGTCCAGAACTTTCAAAATGTGAGCGCGTTCCAATTCAGTTAAAGTGCGAAGCTGTTTTTCCTCTTCTGTCTGGGATTCGCCATGAAACCAATTGCCGATTTCAAGCTGATGGCCACGACAAAGGATCACGCTTCGTTCAATGATATTTTCCAGCTCACGGATATTGCCCGGCCAACTGTAATTCTCCAGTGTTGACAATGCGCTGCGGGAGATGACGTTGATTTCCCGTCCAATCTTCTTGGCGTATTCCCGGACAAAATAATCTACCAGGAGAGGAATATCTTCCCGTCTTTCTCTGAGTGGCGGGACCTGGATTGGAAAAACGTTCAGGCGATAAAACAGGTCTTCGCGGAAGGTCTTTTCGGCGACGGCCTTTTCCAAGTTGCGGTTGGTTGCGGCAATGATGCGCACATCGGTGTGCAGCGTTTGGGTGCCGCCGAGACGATCAAATTCACCGCTCTGGATTACCCGCAGTAATTTGACCTGCATCTCAACCGGCAGCTCGCCGATTTCATCAAGAAAGATCGTACCGCCGTTTGCCAGCTCGAAGCGGCCAACCTTGGATTTCAACGCGCCGGTGAAGGCGCCCTTTTCATGGCCGAAAAGCTCGCTTTCGATCAGCGTGGCTGGAAGCGCTGCACAGTTGACCTTAACCAAAGGGCGGTCGTGACGCATGCTAATGTTATGGATCGCGCGCGCGATCAGCTCCTTGCCCGTTCCCGTCTCGCCCAGAATAAGAACAGTGGCGTCCGTCTCCGCGACGTGCTCGACCGCGTGCAGCACCTCTTGAATCCGCTGGCTCTTGCCAATAATCGCCTCAAAATTGTGCGTGAGCTTGATCTCCTGCTGCAAATAAACATTTTCCTCTTGCAGGCGATTTTTTAACTGCTCTATTTCATGGAAGGCTTGCTTGAGAGCCGCATCAGCCTTCCGGCGTTCGGTAATGTCGCGCGCAAACCAGCAAAAATATTCCTGATTTTCGAATTTGACCAGACTGCCCGTGACTTCAACCGGAAGCTGTCGACCGTCCCTGGTCTCGATGGTTCGCTCGAATCTTATGATGCCATGCTGCCTGAGATTCTCCCGAAGTTCCTCGACGGAGGCCGGATCGAGTCCAAAGCCAAGCTCTGGCGGCTTTTTGCCGACCATCTCCTCCGGGGCATAACCAAGCATTCGGCAGGCTGCTTCGTTGACGCGATGCAGCGTATCTTCGGAATCGATCCAGAGAATCGCATCAGGATCCTTTTCGATGGTAAAGTGGGAAAGGAGCATGGTCCTTTCCAACGCTTTGGAGATTTCCATCATTGATTCCTGCCTTCAGAATTTTTCAGCAATTGTTCCGGATTTTTAGGGTACAATTTATGCGAGGAATAGTGAGTCAAGATTTTGAATCGCGCGGACGGTGGACGTTGAGTCAAGTTAACAGGAGTGCTCGCAGTCGCACGCGTCAATGTCAATCAACTCCATAGAGACATTTACACCGCCACGCACACTGCACCTCTCAATAAAGCATGAAAAGCCTGTGACACAAGCGATTTCTTTTTGTTTTTGGGGAATCGGTTCGACCGGTTTAGGACGCGGAGAGATTATCGCAAACGGATAATCCTCATGAATGCGTGTTCTACCCCAAGCCCGGGCGCGCAATGCCTCTTTTCTGCGCCCGCGCTTCTTCGTGCGTATTGGAGACCTCATCCAGGAACTGGAATGCTTTGCATTGGCTGTCGTTCCACGTAGCGCGCTTACCTCCCACGGACGGCATAATAATCTTAAGCACGAACAAAATCCAATTCGATCTTCGCCATTAGCTTTTGTTTTGCCAAAACGGCCTCGATGCAGCTCGATGGTGCTGTGAATTAGGAACGATGCCCCTGGTTTTGGCAGCGTAACCTGTCAACTCGATTCTGGAAGAATTTGCCATGCGACTCTTTCGCCTTTGCTATTTCGCCCCCCACCTGATCACCGGCATATCGCTGGTGCTGTCCGGGCTCGCATTCGCGCAAACCACACAGCCCGGAGCTTCCCCGCTTCTTGGCACATTCACCTGGCAATCACACGCAGATAGCAATGCGCATCATTTTGACGAGGCGCTGATCTCGATAACCGTTACGGAGTTGGAAGGGCAGCAATTGCAAGTCCGTGCACGAGTCGATTTGGGCGAAGGCAAGGCAAGCGATGATTATGTGCGCAATCCTTTTGTCAAATTGCACGGGCAAACGCAGTACATTTTTCAAGGAACCATCGGCGGTAAAAAGGCCGAGCCAAATGCCGATCGCCTTGTGCCGTATGACACGCTGCTTGTTTTTCCCCAGCCTTTGGGAACGATTACCGGCTGGCATTTAGGCTATGAATCCTATGTCGACGGCTCGCATCCCACCACGCCACCCGTGGGCCAACGAGAAAGCCCGGCTTTGCTTGATACGGTTGCGCCGCAGCTCCGCAATGTTCGCCTCAGCAGCATTTCATCAACCACCGTTACCATTCGTTGTGAAACAGATGAGCCGGCGCGCACACAGGTTCAATACGGCCCCACGCTCACGTATGGAAATTTTTCGCCGCCCACTTCAGCATTGGCAATCGAGCATGCCATACAACTGACTGGGTTATCTCCGAATACCGGTTATCATTATCGTGTAATCGCAAGCGATGCCGCCGGCAATGCCGTTTATTCAACGGATGCAACTTTTGCGAGTGCGCGCCATGCGCCCGATACGTTGACCGTGCGTGATGACTTCAATCGCGCTGATCTTGGCCCGGATTGGACGCGTGAACCGGAATTCTGGCAAATCACCGAGGGCGAACTTGATCACACGCCCGAAGCCTGGAAATCCTGGCGCTATCTCACCGTTTACAATCCCGTGAGCAACGGCGACGGCCGCGAGATCATTGAGGTTTCGTATCGTTGGGGCAAAAACGTCACGGCCCTCGGTGTGCGCGAGGGCGCGCTGGCGCTCATGGTGGACGAAGATAGTCCGCATGCCAACGGTTATTGGCTCTGGCATCGTTACGGCCAGGTTTGGTTATGGACGATCAACAACGGGGAATATGTCGGTGGACGCGATCTCGGGCGTTGGCACGGTGCTTCTGATCCCGGCGCGGGCGATGTGGTCACCATTAAAATCCGGCAAGAACATGACGGCAATTATTTTGATTACTACATCAACGGCGACTATTCTGCCACCGCCGAAGATCCCGCCAGACATTTTCCAAAATCTGAAAACTGGTACGTGGGGTTCTTTCTCCGCGGCGAAGAGATGAACAATGAAATCGATGAATTCTCGCTGACCTACATTCAAAAGCCCGGTATTGCACCGGAAGCGCCTGCACCAATTGCGGCGCAGAATAACGATGCCAGACCACCGCAAGAATTCTTCATCGATTCAAACTACCCCAATCCTTTTCAGTATCTAACCCAAATGTCACTACATCTGAACGTGGCCAGTCGCGTATCCGCAGCAATCTACAACCTGCAGGGTCAGGAGATTTTGAGTTTGTATCAAGGGAGCTTGCCCACCGGCTCACATCAACTACGATGGCACGGTACCACTGAAACAGGCCAAGCGGCAAGCAACGGGATCTACTTTCTCCATGTGCTATTCACGACTGATAACGGCATGAAGGAGATGTTGACTCGAAGACTGATTCTGGCGCGCTGAATTCTCCGATCTAAATTTCTCCGCACATTTGTAGCGTCGAAATCGTCTTCGCAATTTGCTGCCGCTCCCAAACAGCAGGCTGCCTTGTAAAAAGCACCAGAAAATTTTTCGGCCGATAACATAAAGTGACGGCGTCGTTAGTGTGCATTGCGTAGCCATTGCAGTAATCCTCTTAAAAAAAATCTTGACATTGAATTCGAAAAAATTATATTACGACAACTTGTAAAACAAACTCAAGTATCTTGTGGAACGAATACTGATATCATATTCGTATGGGGCCGGGGTAAGAGTTTGAACATCCTGCTTGTACTTCATCCCGACCTTCTCAAATTTCATTAAATTCTAAGTTTCCCACATTTTCGTAACTCCATTATTAATTGCTATTCAGGTAAAGCCGCTGGTTCGTTGCCTATTCAGAACTGGTACTTATATCAGTGATGTACTTGCCAGCAGATAGTAGCCATCTGAATCTTGCATCAAAGTTTCAGAGGTGGCAAAATCGAGATTAAGTGAATTCCTCGGTTGCCTGAAACGCGCTGCTGAGTTAAGTCCACAATGCAATTAGCCCTTCAAAGTTAGAATAAAATTCTGAAAGTGTTTCGCCCACTGAAATCCCACTGAAAAGGCTTTATCTTTCTGTGGCAGTTCTACTTCTGTTGGCGAAGTTTTAAAAACCGCTCGAAGAGCTTCGATTTTCAGCTTGTCTAAAAATCGGTGTAGTCTATTAATCCTATTGAAAGTGAAATCTTAAAGGCAAGAACCTTTCACGCCAAGACGGAGAGCCGCAAAGAAAACTTTGCGGGTTCGTTGCGCCTTCATGTCTTTGCGCGAGGCTTTTTATTTTTGGTTCAGGCTCGTCCGGCTTATGTATATTGGATCATCATGCCGATCTTACTTGCATGACTTCGGTTGCGAGAATATTTCGCTTGCGATGAAAAGGAATGATTGCAGCATCGTAGATCATTTCGAGAAGAAAACGATTAGAAAATTAGACCATAGGCCAAACTCGACCATCCCCAATTTATTTCGTCTGTTGTGGCTTCAACAAATTTGGCAATCGTCCTCAAGGAACGTTGCCCGTTACTGCTGGATTTCTCTACATCGAAACGGGCGGAGTCATGCACTTCAATGAAAATCAAAAAAACTGAAGGTCTAAAGTAAATTTGCGCATCTGCTACGCTGTCGCTTTGTTACAGTGCATACCGCAAAAATCTAATTTCGAAATACGTCAACACATCCACATTGGGAAAAGACATATTCTAAACAGGACCAACAAATAAGCAAGCGACATATTTGACCAGAAATCAAGAAAATTTAGATAGTTATGCGCATTTAAAACAAAGACCGTTTATGCAATCCCTTTCGCATTTCAAAAACCTAGTCAAGGCACGATATGCTCTTATTCGGCAATATGAACAGGGCGACTGCGGGCCAGCTGCGCTCTTGACCGTTTTGAGATTTTGGAGAGGAAATACAACACTTGTTCATGTTCGGTCGCTTAGCCAAACGGATTCAAGTGGAAGCACGATGCTTGGCTTGGTTCAAGCAGCTCGGGCACTTGGTTTTGAAGCAAAGGGGGCAACTGGCGAATACGAAGACTTAATTAAAGAAGACATGCCATGCATAGCTCATGTTATCATGGATGATCGCCTCCAACATTTTATAGTAGTTTTTAAGATCAATGCCAAAGGTGTGATTGTTGGGGACCCGGGCAAAGGAGTATATAAACTATCCCGAAATGAATTTCTCGCCATATGGAGAGAGAAGGCAGTAATCCTGTTGGCTCCGAAGCAACTGTACCACGGTAAATCATCAACCTGGTTAAGCTGGATTCTCACTTATTTTCGAACAGAGGAATCTTGGCTTTATCAATCCATTTTTCTTGGTCTCATCTATACTGCGCTAGGACTTCTTGTGGCAGTATTTATTCAATCGCTGATCGACAAACTTATTCCGGAGCGAGATTATTTCAAAATCATCATTACAGGTTTTTTTCTGCTGGCGCTGCAACTGTTGAGAGCCCTGGCAGGATACCTGAAGCAAATGTTTCTGGTTGAGCTCAATAAACGCGTCAATACCAACGTCAATAGAGACTTTCTGAGCCATTTATTCCAATTGCCGCTTAGCTTCTTCGACACGCACAAGATTGGGGACATCACAGCGCGAATAAATGACAGTATTAAAATCCAACAAGTTATTCTAACAGTTATAGGAGTGACCGTCATTGACGGCTTGATTGTTCTGGGTTCCTTTCTCTTTTTGTTCATGCTTGCGAGGCCAATCGCATGGATCGCCATGGCGACATTGCCCCTTTATGCAGTTGTTTTGTTTTTAACCGCACGCAAAATAAAACAAAAGCACTATGAAACAATGAAAGCTTATGCACGGGTAGAATCCTTTTATTTTGACAGTCTGGGCGGAATAAGCGAAATACTGGGTTTTAACGCATCTTTATTCTTCGCGAAGTCGAATACACTCCTCTATGAGAATTTTCAGAACCAGGTAGCAAGACTTGGCCTGACGCAGGCAAAAGTTTCGTTACAAGCTGAGCTGTCCGCGGGCGTTTTGATCATGGGTACGCTCACGTTCGGCGCTATTTCAGTCATGAATGCGTCTCTGTTACTCGGGCAGATGATGGCTGCATATGCGATACTGGCAAACATGGTACCGGCAGTGAATCGTCTCGTGGAAGCGAACATATCTCTGCAGGGTGCATCCATGGCTGCCAGACGTCTCATGGATCTATTACTTGTTCCGAAGGAAAGCAATGTGGGACATCTGCCTTTCAAGATGGCGAAATCCTTGGAAATAATTGATGGACAGTTCACCTGGCCCAAAGGGAAATGCCTATTCAATAATCTCAATCTTTCGATTCAACAGGGGAGGATTACTGGACTTTGGGGAGTGAGCGGAGCAGGCAAAAGCACCCTTGTCAAAATCTTGCAAAGAAAATATCTGCTTTCGTCCGGAAAAATCTTGATTGATTCCTTACCAATAAATGAATTTGATTTACAAAGCTGTAGAAAAAATATTGCCGTCGTTCCTCAATCCGTGAAGGTGTTCAACGGTACAATTGCAGAAAACATATTGCTCGGGCGGCATATTTCGAATATCGAGGACATGGCAAAGCGATTAGATAGTTATGGCCTTACGGCCTTTATCTCAAGATTTGGGCATGGTATGTTTACCCCCATTGGCGAAGAGGGCCGTCAGTTGTCCGGCGGAGAACTTCAGCTCTTGGGACTATTGCGCGCGCTTTATGATGAACCCGAAATTTTGATTCTGGATGAGGGTATAAGTGCAATCGATGCGGAAATCGAGAGCTTCGTATTTGAGATATTGCGAAGGTATGCCAAACGCAACGCCGTCTTGGTGATCTCACATAACCTCAGAACCATCTTCAGAACTGATTTTACCTTTCTTTTGAGTGACGGCACAGTAATACAGAGTGGCACTCCCACCGAATTGCTGCATAAAAGCGGCCATTTCAGAAAACTTTGGGAGATTCAGCAAAATCACGAGTTCGAGTTGGAAGGAAGTTCGCATGCCCTATAGTATAGCGCCGTCATTGGCCTTGAACAAGGATGTCTATATCAAAACCTGGCAACTGTTCATAATTATCCTTCTCGCGAATCTGCTGGCAGGCTGGTTTTACAATGAACACGTCCTGACGCGTGATGTTTACCAGAATCTGCTGTCTGAACAACTGGAGGCCGAGCGGATCGATGAGTACTTCAATTTCATGAGAAAACTGACCCTTTGGGGATATATTTTTCAACCGATCCTTACATGGATACACGTCACGTTTCTTGTCTTGCTCATTCAAATGCCGCTTATTCTCATGATGATTGACATTCCATTTCGCCGGCTTTTTCGCATCGTCACATGCGCTTCTTTGCCAATGACCGCCTCTGCCTTCGTCAAAATTTTCTGGTTGAACAATCTACCCGCATCGGAAATCTCTCTCGCCAGCTTGAGCGTTGTACCTCTTTCCATTGCAAGCATTCTCGATGCGTCACAATATCCCCAGGCCGCATTCACAGTTTTGAACAAGTTCAGCCTATTTGAGGCGGCCTGGTGTTTTATCATTTACAAAGGTTTGGTGCGCACAGAAAAACTAAAGAAAGAGCTAGCTGCTTTCCTGGTATTCTGTATGTGGATGCTGCTCCTGCTGTTGCAGTGGGGAATCACAGCTTATTTGAACGGAGTTAGCGGATGACTAATTTTTTCAAAGGCACGATCAGTGCGATCTTTGGAATTTCTGCTCTCGCAAAGATTTTTGATTTTGAGAATACTGTCGTGTATTTTGCGAGTTTCACCAATATAAATAATGAAGTCGTTCACTATCTGGTTGCCACGACAATTCTGATTGAATTGACATTTGTTTGCCTTTTGGTTTTCAATCAGCGTAGTGCAAATACCGTTTACAGCGTCATACTGATAACTTTGATTGCCTTTCTGGGAACAAGTGTGGCCATGGCATTCATGGAGGCGGAGAATTGTGGCTGCTTCGGTACATTTCTGGAAGTAAATCCGCTGATAAGTGTTTTAAAAAATCTACTTCTCATTGTCATGACCTGCCTGTTGAAATACGATTCTCGGGGTATGAAACATGTATAAAAAAGCGTCGGCGGGAATCTTTCTGGTTTGCTTTTTGATCATCATCATCTGGCTGCTCCAGGCAGCTTTCCGACCAGCGGTACTGCCACTCGGAGCACACATGCCAGCCTTGGAGTATCATTCCTCCAAGGGGGTTAAACACCTTGCGCCGGATAGCAGCTACAGCACGATCGTCGTTCACTTTCACAGCCTTTGCAAATACTGTAAGTATCAACTGAATTTGTTCAATGAAAATCTCCATAGTTTCAATGATGTAAAGATGATCATCCTCACCACCGAGAAGAATTTTCTGCGCTCGGACAAAACAAATATGTGGCCGGAGTTGGAAATCGCGCAAAATGTGATGTGGGGTGAAGTTGATCCGAATCATTTTGAGAATCGCTTCGGGAGTCGTGCGGTACCCTATGTGTTCATTTTTGATCAATTCGGAAGATTGCTTTCGAAAATACGAGGCGAAGCCAAGTTAGACAAAATCTTGAAGGAATTGAATAAAACCGGTGGTCCGGAACGCCGGGTTAGCGGCCATAATTGACGCTCTCGCCGCGGAGCAATAGTCTTCAAATCTATTGACATTGGAGGTCATTATGAAAGAGCTTTCGTTGGAAGCAATGCAAGAGCTCAATGGCGGGCAGTTGCCGTTTGAGTGTGCACTAGCCTTGGCTGGGTACGGAATCGCTATTGCCGGCGCCGCTGCCGCAACGGGAGGAATTGGGGTATTTATTATAGGCCAACTAGGATTGTTTTCGGGCGCGGCAGGAATTATCTGCAGTTGCTCTGACATGTGCGGTTAGGTTGCTGCAAGTCAAATAAAATACCGTAAACTGTTTGATCATCGAGCAGGAATTTCGGATTCCTGCTCGATGAGTTCACTTTATCGTGAGCACATATTGTGCATGGTGCCCAATGGGAAAATCAGTATCAAATATAATGTTTGATTTATTTCGAATTAATTTTATCCTAATAAAACGATCAAGAAAGAGGGGGCATATTTATTTGCTCCTTGTGGCTTTAGCTTCACTCTCCCCTATATCATTTTGGACGTTATTGCTTTTTACAGAGATGCTTGACTTTGAAAGCGTGAAACAAACACAAATTGCGTTTAGTGCCGGCATACTGTTTATATCTGCGGTCGATGTCCTGTTCACACTATTGAGATTTCAAACCAGAACCCTGATAGAGCCATTTCATTTGAGCATCTTCCCAATCGGATATCTTCAAAAATTAAAATTCAACCTCATGATTGCCATCGTGGACCACAAATCATTGCTTTATTTGATGATTGCTCTCCTTTTCGCTGTTTTTTTTCTGAAAGAACTGTCTCCGTTAAAGGCGCTGCTTGGTGTAGTACTCATTCTTGCCTTTCTATTGACAATGATCGTTTGGTTTCATATCACTTATAGTCTTTGTGGAAATTTCTTCAGAAGAACAAAAAGCAATGCCCTAATAATATTTTATTTTGGAATTATCTTCTTTAACGTGGTACTCATCACAAAGAGATTGGATATATTCGGTGCATTACCGCTCATCAGTCACGCGGGCAACGCCCTTTACGCACTCAAAACCGGCAACATACAAGGAGCGCTCACCAATAGCCTGTTCTTGGGTCTGTTCCTAGTGAGCGGAATTATAGTATTGGCATTTCTTGCAACAAGAAGAAATGGGAATCCATACCCGAATAATTACTCTGAATGAAAACGGATGCAGCGGAAAATCTATGACAAAACCGCGAACACAGACTCTCGTAAAGATAAGCATGATCATGCTTCATCGCCAATTAACTTGGAGTTTCATCATCATAAGTGTCGCATGTAACGCTTTGCTATTGTCTTCGCTTGCAAAATCACTGTTTGCGGGCATGAATGTGTTTATTGGCATTGTTACCTTCAACTATCTGGTCACAGGATTTTTGTTTGCCAATATTTTTTGGGAAGGCAAAAACGAAAAAACCTGCTATTTTCTGTTCCCGACAGATCTCAAAAGGATCATATTCGCAAAAAACCTAAGCATCTTCATTCTCGTTCTGGGATTGTATTGTTTAACGGCACTTGTTGCGGCAGCACGACATGAATCCAACGTGCTTGACTTTCTTGATGCACTGGTATTACTCCTGACCTCCATCTTTCTCTTTTTCTGGCTCGGAAACTTCATTGCTGTTCGATTCTCTCTTCAGGATTCTACGGACAATCTCATCATCTCCCTGCTTCTGCAATTCGGCATGATGATGTTCGCTTCACTTCCCTATCTGATCCTGAAAGTGATATTTCAAAGCTACCTCTTGTGCGTGATATTCTTAATGGGTTCTGTGGTGGCGTGGTACTTTGTCATGATCCCATCAACTGCAAAAGCGTTGCAGAAACACAAGTTCGTCATTTTGGGAGATCTATCGTGAATGCCATCGTTTGCAAAGGGCTAAAAAAAAATTATAAGAAAAAAGCCGTTGCCCTGGAGCATCTGGATTTGTCCGTTCCCGCGGGGTGCGTTTTTGGCCTAATCGGTCCGAATGGCGCCGGGAAATCGAGCCTTATAAATATCCTGGCGGGAATCGTGCAAAAGGACGCGGGCGAAGTGTTTCTTCTTGGTGAAAAAGTGAATGATTTTGATTTTGAGTACAAAAGAAATGTCGGCTTCGTTCTAGAAAAGCCGGTATACTTAGAAAAACTCACGTCACAAGAGTATTTGGAATTTGCCGCAGCCATGCACGGCATCGAAAAAACCGTCGCAGAGAAGCGCATTGAAGAACTCATGCAATTCTTCGTTCTTTATGAAAAGCGAAATGACTTGATTGAGACTCTTTCAACGGGTATGAAAAAGAAGGTGTCGCTGGCAACAGCAATCATCCATCGCCCCAGGCTCCTCATTTTAGACGAGCCCTTGGAGGGAATTGATCCGCTATCATCAAAGACAATAAAGGATAATCTGCGCCTTATGGCTGAAAAAGGGGTTACGGTCTTTCTCAGCTCTCATGATCTCAATACCGTTGAAAAACTCTGCGATCAGATTGCAATAATCAGCAAAGGAAAAATCTTTTTCCAGGGTACAATGGATGATCTCAGAAGAAAGACTAACGGTGGCATCGTGAAGGATTCTTTGTCACTTGAAGAAATCTTCCTTGCCGTCATCTCTGAGAAAGGCGCCGTGAGGGAACCCCAGAAACTCTCCTGGCTTTAGGAAAGTTTAGTCTCATCTGACCTTGGCAATTACCCTTCTGGCATTCGCCGCATTTTTTCATAAGATCATCCGCTCAAACCTCAGGCAGGTGACGTAGTCACCATCAAAATCCGGCAAGAGCATGACGGCAATTATTTTGATTACTACATCAATGGCGAATACTCTGCCACCGCCGAGGATCCCGCCAAACATTTTCCAAAATCCGACAACTGGTACGTGGGCTTTTTTCTGCGCGGCGAAGAAATGAACAATGAAATCGATGAATTCTCGCTCACCTACATTCAAAAGCCCGGCATAGCGCCCGAGGCACCCGGCCGCTATGTGTCGCAGGAAAGCCGGACAATCTCTCGACCTCAATTCCACCTCTCCCCGAATTATCCCAATCCGTTTCGGCATTTCACTCAAATGCCGCTACATCTAGGCGCGCCCGGCCGTGTGTCAGCCACGATCTACAATTTGCAAGGCCAGCAGATTCAGAGCTTGTACAATGGAATTTTGTTCACCGGTACGCATCAACTGAAATGGTTTGGAACAACCGCTGCCGGTCAAGCGGCAAGCAATGGTATTTACTTCTTACGCGTGTTGGTTGAAGCTGACAATGGCACAATTGAAGTCTTGAGCAGGGAATTACTGCTGGCGCGTTAAATTTTCCGCACGAATTTTCTCAACATGGGTCACTACCCTCAAATTCATCACAAATTCAAACGGGAGACCATCTCATGAAACGTTTATTGGGACACATTTGTTTGGGACTCGGGATTTTAGCATTAGCCGGCGGGATGACAAAAAGTTTCGGGCAAGAAGTCCAGCGCTATAAAATTCGCTCGGGCATTGTCGAGTATAAACTCAGCGGCGTGCAAACCGGCAGCGAGACGATCTATTTTGACCGGTGGGGTATGCGCGAGGCCAAATACTCACAAGCGGAAACCAAAATGATGAACATGTCCATCAAAAAAAATATACTCACATTGTTGGATGGCGATTGGACCTACAGCGTCGATTTGGATGCGAAAACCGGAACCAAAGTGCCGACGCCCTTGCTCAAAGACCTGAGCGCACAAGCCAAACGCGAGGGCAAGGATCTCACGGATATTGGCGAAGATATCATGAAGCGCAGCGGCGCGAAGAAAATTGGAGAAGAAACGTTCTTGGGAAAACGTTGCGACGTTTGGGAAATCCAAAATTTGAAAACCAAGACCTGGGTCTGGCAGGGGCTCGCGCTGAAAACCGAGGCAAGCATGATGGGTAAAACAATTCTGATTGAAGCGACCCGCGTGCAGGAAAACGTGAACGTCCCTCCGGAGAAATTGACCTTGCCGAAAGGGGTGGTGATCACCGAAGGTCAGAACCCAATGGAGATGCTGAAGCAAATGAAGACACAGATGCGGAAGGAGTAATGGCTTTCAGCGAGATTAAACAAAAACCCCACTTTGGTGGGGTTTTGTGTTTTATGGCAGGCTCGTCAGCAAATTGCTCCAGGCCTCGCGCGTGACATAGTCGCTCACCAGAAAGGCAAACAAGATGATGAGCCACAAGAACCCGGCGCCGGCAAAAACCCACACCAGCTTGTCGCTGTAGCGCACATGCATAAAATACATGATCACCAGTGTGGCTTTGGTAATCGCAATCGACATGGCGATAAAGTTGTTGAGTGGGCCGAGATCGACAAAAGCGACTACCACAGTGACGAACGTCAAAACCATCAATGCGGCGAAAATTGTAAAATAGACTCTTTGCGGAACGAGATGTGGACCCATCAGTGGCGACCTATGAGATAAAGTAACGGGAACAGAAAAATCCAGACGATGTCGACGAAGTGCCAATACAAACCGAAAATTTCGATCGGGGAATTGTACTCTTTGGAATAACGCCCGCGCTGCGCTTGATAAATAAGATAAAACAAAATACCGATGCCGATGACCATGTGCAGCGCGTGCATGCCCGTCATGGCAAAATACACCGCGAAGAAAATTTGCATTTGCGGGGCATGCGCCTCCGCAGGATTAAAGAAAGGCCCGGGAACGAGGTGTTCATGAAACTTGTGGGTGTATTCGATAGCTTTGATGCCTAAAAATGCGGCGCCCAACACCACGGTAAACACGAGAAACATGATCAGTTGCTTGCGCTTGCTTTGCTGGCCGTAGAACACCGCCAACGCCATGGTCAAGCTGCTGCAAATCAAAATGGCGGTATTGACCCCGCCGAGCGTAATGTCGAGGTAGTGGCTGCCCTGGATGAAGGCCTCGGGATAGCTCATGCGATATATCAAGTAAACCGCAAACAGCCCGCCGAAAAACAGAATCTCTTGAATCAAAAACGCCCACATCCCCAATCCCGCCGCTTCGAACTGCTGGTCGAGATCATCAAAATGATGGGCAAGCGCCGGATGATGTTGCTCAGACAAGGGCGCCCTCCTTTTCTTCTTTGGCATGCTCACGCGCAAATTTCGCGTAATCATATGCCTCTTCCGTCACAATCGGCGTTTTTTCAAAATTTTGGGTGGGCGGCGGCGAAGGCGTCGTCCATTCCAAACCGGTCGCACTCCAGGGATTCGCGCTCGCGCGCGGGCCATATTTGAGCGACCAGAGAAAATAGATCAGCGGGATCAAATAGCCCACGCCCAGAATTGTAGCGCCCGCAGACGACATAACATTCAAGACTTGAAATTCTTCCGGGTAAACGTGATAGCGCCGCGGCATGCCGAGATAGCCCAACACAAATTGCGGGAAGAATGTCAGATTGAATCCCACGAACACCACCAATGCGGCAAAGCGCGCCCAGCCGTCGGGATACAACCTGCCGGTAATCTTGGGCCACCAAAAGTGCAGGCCGCCGAGATAAGCCATGATTGTGCCGCCGACCATAATGTAGTGAAAGTGCGCAACGATGAAATAGGTGTCGTGCACATGCACATCCACGGCCAGCGTCGAAAGAAACATGCCGGTGAGGCCGCCAATCGTGAACAAACCAATGAAGCCGATGGCGTACAGCATCGGTGCTTGATACGATACCGACCCTTTGTAGAGGGTCGCGGTCCAATTGAACACTTTGATCGCCGAGGGAATCGCGACTAGGAAGCTCAAAAAGGAAAAAACCATGCCGGCATAGATCGACTGGCCGGTGGTAAACATGTGATGGCCCCACACCAAGAAGCTGATCACCGCAATCGCGAGGCTGGAGAAGGCGATGAATTCGTAACCGAAAATTTTCTTACGGGAGAAGCAGGTGATCAATTCACTCATCACGCCCATGGCCGGCAAAACCAT
>SZPB01000016.1 GCA_030263535.1 Cytophagia bacterium CHB2 | reverse complement strand
GGTGCGGCACGGCGCGGGCCGTCTCGCCGACCCAGAGTATGCTTCCGTCTTTGCGAATTTTGCGCAATTCCCAATAATGCGCCTGTGAGGGCGTTTGCAGGCAAAGCTGCAACTGCCGTAAGACGGTGGCATGATCTTCCGGCAGAAAGATTTTGAGCACGGATTGTCTCAGCAGCTCGGCGGCGGTGTAACCGAGCTGCCCGGCTCCGAAACGATTGACGGAAAGAACCGCGCCGCCGGCATCAAGGGTAAAATACATGGAGGGATTGTCATCGTGCAAAACACGGTAGCGTTCTTCCGAAGTGCGCACCTGCTGGTGCAAGCGGGCATTGCCGAGCGCAAGCACCGCCTGGCTGGCAAATGCCACCAGCAACTCGAGATCGTCTTCCTGGAATGCCTCGCGCGTTGTCGCATCCAGGCTGATGACGCCGAGCATCTCGCCGCGCAAAATCATGGGTGCGACGATGGCGCTGCGTAGCGCGCGTATTTCTGCGATGTCGCCCTCGTAGCGAATTTCCTCCTCGGCATTCGTATCCGGCACGATCAGGGGCTGGCGCAGCCGGGCGGCGCGACTCGAATAGCCTTTATCACGGGAAAAAACGATTTGGGCAACTCGTGGATCGTCATAGCCCCAGGCATTCTTCAGTTGCAACGCCTGTTTCTCTTCATCCCATAGCAGAATCGCGCCTTTTTCAGCGGCGGGGATGGCTGCTTGTGCCGCTTGCAAAATTCCGGTCAGCAGGCAGTCAATATCGAGTGTGCTCAACAAGACTTTGTTGGCCTGCACCAGCGCAGCTTGCGTGCGGGCGTAGCGGGCTTGCTGTTCTTCGGCCTGCTTGCGTGTGGTGATATCATAGTAACCGATGAGCAACGAGGGCTCGCCGTCGAAGATGAGCTTTTCACACGAAAGCATTATCCACAAGACAGCGCCATCCGGTTTTCTTAGCTTCAATTCGCGATTGTGTACGGCGCCCGTGTTGTGAATCTCTTCAAGGAGGGCGGCGCGCTCGGCCGGGTTGTCATAGAAATCCAGAGCGCAGCGGCTGATCAGCTCGCGGTTCGACACGCCCAGAATCTGTTCAATATGATGATTTGCGAAGAGGATCACGCCGTCGCGGATGCGCGTCATGGCTAGCGCAATCGGGGAAGCCTCTGCGATCAGGCGGAAATACTCGAACTCCCGCATTGTCTTCTCCGCTTGTTTGCGCGCCGTGATGTCACGCACGATGGCCAGGGTTTCGTTTTTCTCGAAAGCCACGATATAAGCTTCGAACTGGCGTGTTTTTTGGGCCACGGCCAGCTCGTATTCGAATGTTTGTATTTGTTTGGTGTGTTGCGCCGCCGCGATGAAATGTTTAATGCGGCGGGCCAGCGGCGCGGGCAAAACCTCGTCAACATTCTTACCGAGAAATTCTTGCGGCGGCACGAGCGGCTCCGTGCTGTGGCCCGGAAAATATTCCAAAAACTTTCCCGCCGGACCCAGCCGGAAAATGGCATCCGGCAAAGCTTGCAGAATGGCCTTGTTTCTCGCGTCGCTCAAGCGAAGCTGTTTGGTGCGCTTCGCAATCAATTTTTCGAGGCGGACTTGCCGGACCTGCAAATAGCGCAAGCGCCAGCGATAGCCTTGATAGATGGTGAATCCCAACATGAAGACGCACAGCGCGGCAAACCACCGGGTTTGATAAAAGCGCGGCGCGAGTGAAAAGGCGGCGCTAGCGCCGATTTCATTCCAAACGTTGTTTTCATTGCACGCGATCACCCGAAAACGATAATGGTTGGGTGAGAGATTCGTATAGTAAGCGATTCGCCGCGCGCCGGCGTCGATCCAGCCGGCATCATACCCCTCCAGTTTGTATTTGAAACGCACTTTTTCCGGCGAGCGCAAGCTGGCCGCCGTGTAACGAAATGTCAGGTTTTTTTTGCCGGGGGGAATGACGTTGTTTCGGCGCCACTCGAACTTCACGGTGTCCACCCAAATCTCTTCGAGGTGAACCGGCGGCGGCAAAGTGTTGACGACTTGCTGTTCCGGATTGACAGTTGCCACGCCCTGCACCATCGGAAACCACAGTTCTCCGGCTGAGTTTTTCCAGGCCTTGGGAAAACCCCAAGAGTTACCCTCTTTCGTTTTTAATCCCTCGCTTTTGCCATATGCCGTGCAGACCAGTTTGTTGATTCGAGCGGCATCATAATCGCTGAAGTCCTGCTTGTGTATCCGCCAGATGCCCTGATCACTGCTCATCCACAAGTAACCATCGCCATCTTCCAAAATCGACCAGACATAATTATCAAAGAGGCCGTCACGCGTGGTGTATGCTTTGAAGACGCCGTTTTGGAAGCGATACAGGCCGTTGCCTGCGGTGCCGAGCCAGAGTGTGCCATCCTGTTCTTCATGACAACATTTTGTGGATATGCTGGTTAAGCTCTCATGTGCAACGGAGTTGATGATGCCCTCTCGCGGTCCCTGCAGCAGCATCCCACCTCGACCAATCCAAAAATTGTCTGCACGATCGTGGTGAAACCAGAAAACCGCAGCGCCGTTGTTGAGATCCGGGCGCCAGGTTGTGAAGGTGCCGCTGTCATAGGTGAAAATTTCGCCGTATCCCGTGCCGATCCAGAGCAGGCCGCGACGATCTTTGTAGAGGGTTTGAATGCCGGCAAGCCGGGGTTGAGGAATTTTCAGGAATTTGCCGTCCTCATAGCGCGCCAAACCGGCGCTGGTGCCGGCCCAAATCGTGCCGGCATCGTCTTGCGCCACCGAGTATACCACATTTGAAGGCAAGCCCTCCGCTGTGGTATAATTGGCGATGGTGCCATTCGTCATGCGGCTCAGACCCTCCGGCGTACCAATCCACATGACGCCGTTGCGATCTTGATAAATACAATTTGCCCCCAAGGGCGAAACCCCGGTGGAACTGTCCCATGTCGTTATTTGTCCGTTTTTGAAGCGATAGAGCCGGGTATAACTGCCAACCCAAAGATTGCCCTCGCGATCTTCGAAAATCGTGCGCAAGCGAACGTCGGGCAGCGCGTTATAACCGTCGATTTCCTCCCCCAACCGTTTTCGGCTTAAGCCGTTTGCTGTTGCCAACCAGAGTGTGCCGGCGCGATCTTCATAAGTATCCCAAATGCGAAAATGCGCAAGCCCGGAGGCGGTGGTGAAATGTTCGAATTGGCCGTCACGATAGCGCAGTAAACCGTCATCGTGTGTGCCCACCCAGATATTGCCAAAGCGATCATGCGTCAAACTCAGTATGCGCCCTTTCAGCAGAGTGTCTATCTGGACAAATTTCTGGCTCGCATCCCGGCTGAACCGGAGCAGCCCTGCCAACCCTGCCAGCAAGAGATTCCCGGCCTGGTCAGGCATAATAGCTTTTGAGTGAATTTGTGTGATGCCAGTGGGATCCGGAAAGGAAACAATTTTATTCTCCTGCCACTGATGTAACCCCCCCGCGGCATGAAACCAAATGCTCCCGTCACGACCTTCACACAGCGATGCGACATCGTTGCTCGCCAAGCCCTCTGTCGAGGTCCAGGCGGAAAATTGGCCATCTTTGAAACGAATTAATCCACCCTCCATCGCAGCAATCCAAAGGCTGCCGCCTGAGCTTACCAGCAATTCCCGCAGGATGTTGCTTTTGAAAACCGGCGTGTTTTCAAAATTGTAAACGGTGAAACGTACGCCGTCAAAACGCAGCAAGCCGCCGTCCGTCACAAGCCAAAGATATCCATCCGGCGTTTGCGCAATGTCGATGATGTTGCCATAGGGCAAGCCTTCTTCATTGCCCCAAATATCAAGAACGTACTGGCTGATTCTTTTGTTGGGGTCGAGCGAAGGCAACATTTGATCGCTAGTGGATTGAGGTGCGGAAATCGCGGGGAATGCCAGATGGAAAACGACAAGCCAGGATAGTGTTCGGCAGGAAGATAGCATTGCAGTGCTCCCGGAGGGGATCATGAAATTGGGTGATCCAAAGCCATAGCGATGCAGCAAGAACTTCAGTCAATAACCGTTCCGCGCGAGCGGGAGTTTGAAGTTTGTTTATACTTCATAAGCCATGAAAATGCAGAAATTTGGGTTGGGCTGGAACAACCGCCTGCCTAAATTTTGGGTTTAGAGATTCACTCTGCCTGCCTTGTCAAGCGCTCAGGCCAGCGGCTCGCCAAACCAGGACAATTGCAGTTGCAACATGGCCCCGGAAAGCGAAAAACGATTGCGCTCCCCGGTTTGGGTCATGCACTTTCATCCCGCCCCAGGGCCGTTTTATCGCTTAAATATTTCTTGTGATTTGACGAATTTGTTTTTACTCTATTCGACAAAATTCTGCGACCAAACAAGTTCGATTTGTTTTCTCTGATTTATTATGGCTGCTTTGTCAAAAAAAGCTTTACTGGAACAGCGTTTAAATCTTTTTCATAGCGCCTTTTTATATTCGACCGATGCCATTCTCTTGACGGATTTGCAGGGCAATATCATTGAAGCGAATCAAGCGTTTTCCAATCTTTTTGGGTGGACGCACGAGGAGGCGGTCGGCCAAAACACGCGGATTTTGCGTTCCGCCAAAACCACAAATGAACAGTACAAGCGCATGTGGGAAGGCGTCAACAGCAAAGGCCGTTGGGTCGGCGAGATTATCAACAAGCACAAGGACGGCCATGAAATTCCGGTATTGCTCTCGATTACGCCGATTTATCGCGACGGCGCGAAAATCGGCTACATGGGCGTTGAAATCGACCTGACGGAAAAGAAGAAAATCGAGGCCCGGCTTCTTCAGGAAAAAGAGTTTTCCGAATCCGTCATTGAAACGGCAAATTGTTTGATCGTGAGTTTGAACCTCGAGGGCAAGCTGACGCTGTTCAACAAGAAATGCGAAGAAGTGACCGGCTATGCCAAGCATGAGGTGATCGGCAAAAACTGGTTTGACATGTTTCTGCCGGAAGAAGCGCGCGTGGAAGTCAACGATGTGTTCAGCGCCATTGTCGAGGGGCGATTGCCCTCGCGCTTTGAGAATCATATTTTGACGAAACGCGGCGACGAACGCTTGATCGCGTGGTCGAACACGGTGATTCGCGATGAGGCCCGTAATATCTCCGGCGCGCTGGCCATCGGCATTGATATCACCGATCAAAAGCGGCTGGAGAAGCAGGTTCTGCAAACGGAGCGCCTGGCGACCATCGGCAAAATGGCGGCAAAAGTCGCGCACGAAATCCGGAATCCGCTGTCCTCGATCAGTTTGAATGCGGAGATGCTGGAGGATGAGATCAGCGCTTATGATCAAGTGAATACTGATGAAGCGCGGGCTTTGCTGCGCGCCATCATCGCGGAAATCGACCGCATGACGGCTTTGACGGAGGAGTATTTGCAGTTTTCGCGGCTGCCGGAATCTCTGCTTGTGCCGGGCAATCTGCCGCGTATGATCGAAGAAACGCTCGAATTCTTGCGTCATGAGTTGCGGCAAAAACGCATTGAAATGGAGTGCCAGCTTCCAGAGGTGTTGGGGGAAATTCGATTTGACCGCGTGCAAATGCGGCGCGCCCTGTTGAATTTGATCCGGAATGCGGTCGAGGCCATGCCCAAGGGCGGAAAGCTGCGCTTGTGGGTGGAGAAACGAAACGAAGAGGCTGTTATTCATATTGAAGATACCGGCATCGGCATTCCGTCTGAAGTGATCGGCAAAATATTCGAGCCTTTTTTTACGACAAAGGAAGTCGGCACCGGGTTGGGATTGGCGATCGTAGAGCAGATTATCCACGATCACGGCGGGCAGGTTATATGCCATAGCAAAGTTGGACACGGAACGACGTTCTCGATCATTCTTCCATTGGACGAAACTAAGTGAGGGACACAACGTGCAGGAAAAATCGATTCTCATCGTAGATGATGAAGAAAGTGTGCGCGAATCACTGGAAAAAGTTTTGAAAAAGGCGGGTTATCTGACCCGGACCGCAAGTTCCGGAGAGGAGGCCATGCAACTCATGTCACAAGCCGCTGCGGATTTGGTCTTGACAGATTTGCGCATGCCGGAAGGCGACGGCATCACGTTGCTCAAAAACCTCAAGAAGAAACACCCGGATTGTGAAGTGATTTTGTTGACGGGCTACGGCACCATCGAAACTGCGGTGGAGGCCGTTAAAGAAGGCGCCTATGATTTCATCACCAAGCCCCCGAAAAAGGCGGTGATACTCAGCACAGTGGAACGCGCCATCGAACGGCAAAATTTGGCGCAGGAAAACAAATACCTGAAGGCGCAATTGGGCAAGGCCGAGTTTTTTGAGGAAATCATCGGCAAAAGCCCGGCGTTCACCAATGTGCTGGAGATGGTCGAGCGCGTCGCGCCGCTGGTGTCCACCGTTCTGATCACGGGCGAGAGCGGCACCGGCAAAGAGCTGATTGCGCGTGCGATTCATCGCCGGAGTTTGCGCGCCAAGAGCAGATTCATTCCGGTCAACAGCGCCGCCATTCCGGAGAATTTGATTGAAAGCGAGTTGTTCGGGCACGTTAAAGGCGCGTTTACCGGCGCGATGCGTGATAAGCAAGGTTTGTTCAAAGTGGCTGACGGCGGCACGCTTTTCCTCGACGAAATTTCAAGCGTGCCGATGAATTTGCAGGCCAAGCTGTTGCGCGCGATCGAGCAGAAAGAAATCCTGCCGGTGGGCAGCACGCGGCCCGAGATCATTGACGTGCGCATCATTGCTGCGACCAACAAAGACCTGGTCGAGCAAGTGTCACAGGGCCATTTTCGCGAGGATTTATATTATCGCCTCAACGTCGTCGGCATCAATATCCCACCGTTGCGCGAGCGCATGGAGGATATTCCCGAGCTGGTCGAGCATTTTATCAAAATTTATAACACACAGTTGAACAAACAAATTCATGGCGCGGATGAAGTGGTGTTGGAGGCTTTCAGAAGTTACGAATGGAAGGGCAATGTGCGGGAATTGGAAAATGTCGTGGAGCGCGCCATGATCATGTGCGACAGCAATGTGCTGCAGCTTGCGCATGTCCCGCCGATTTTCTCGAGCAAAACTGCTGCGGAGGAAATCGAAGGCGGCTTGAAAGGCTCGGTGCGGAAGTTCGAACGCGACGCCATTTTGAAAGCCTTGCAGACGGCCGGCCAGGATAAAAGCAAAGCTGCCGGCATACTCGGCATGAGCCTGTCGACACTTTACCGCAAAATGACAGAGCTGGCCATTCCGAGCAAGGAGTGAAGCCGCAGCGGGCCGGGCGCCGGGGGGGAATTTTCGTATGTTGCCGGCTCACAATCTTGTGATTTTTGCTCAATAACCCCGCGGCGTTCGCCTTCTCAAAAATAAGAAACCCCAAGAATGTTTTACCGACCCTAAGAAAATGGCGGCGCAAAAAGCATAAATTTTATAAAAATCTTCTTTGCTCCATCGCTTTTTTTTACAGCCGTTTGTGTATGCACAAACGGCTTTTTTGTTTTGGGAGGATTAAGGGTATGCTTTTTGAAATCGTTATGGAAGGAACCAGTTCAGGAGGTCACGACGTGTCCGTCATCAATGAGCAGCGCATTTTGATCGTGGACGATGATCGCGAATTTCGGCGCTCGTTAACCAAAATTTTTGAAAAAGCCGGGTTTCAGGTGAATGCGGCTTCCACGGGCAATCAAGCCGGCGCGCTGCTCGGCAAGAATGTGTATGACCTGATCATTTTGGATTGGAAATTGCCCGGGAAATCCGGCCTCGATTGTCTGCGTGAAATTAAGCGAAAATGCCCGCGTTCAAAAGTGATCGTTGTCACCGTGAACAGCGACGCCGCCAGTTACGAACTGGCCATGGCCGCCGGCGCGTTTGACTATCTTTGCAAACCCGTCAAGCGCCAGACGATTTTTGCGTCAGCGCGGCGCGCGATGAAATATTCCCAGCAAGAGTTGAATGCCAACATAAGGAGACAAGAGATGTTAGCCATAAAAAGAATTTTATTCCCCACGGACTTTTCGCGCTGCGCCGATCAGGCGCTCAATCACGCGTTGTATTTGGCGCGGCAGTATCGCGCCGATCTGCATATTCTGCATGTGATGGTGCCGCTGGAATACGACGCCAACAATCCTTCGCACCAGTTTCCGGATATGGAAGCCGTGCAAACGCGGCTGAACGACATGGCTTCCGCGCGCATGAACGCGGCGCTGAGCGCGCGCGCGGTTTCCGATTTGCGCATCTCACAAGCGCAATTGCAGGGCATCTCCATCGCCCCGACGATTTTGGAGTATGCCGATGATCACAGCATTGATTTGATCGTCATGGGCACGCACGGCCGCCGCGGCTTGAAGCATCTTTTTTTGGGCAGCGTCACCGAAGAAGTGGTGCGGCTGGCGCCCTGCCCGGTACTCACTATCCGCGAGCGTAAGGAGCCTGTGGCGGTGGAAGCGATCAAATCGATCTTGGTGCCGATCGATTTTTCCGAGCATTCCCGCGATGCGCTCATTTATGCTAAACAGTTTGCCGCCGCGTATGGCGCGCATATGCACTTGCTGCACGTGATCGAAACCAATGCCGTGCCGCCGTTCTATGTCGGCTTGAATGTCACCGGCTTCGACTCCGTGGCCGACATCAAAGCGCGCACGGAGACCGCGCTGCAGCAGCTTTTGGCGGAAACGGCCGGCCCCAATGTCGCCTCCACGTTGCATATTCTGGAAGGCTATCCCGCGCATGACATCGTTCATTTTGCGGAAAAACATGACATGGATTATATCGTTATTGCAACACATGGGTTAACCGGTTTTAAACATCTCTTGCTCGGCAGCGTGGCGGAAAAGGTCGTTCGGCGTGCGCCTTGCCCGGTGTTTACCGTGAAGGCGTTTGGCAAATCTCTGATCGAATGACCTTCATTCACCTCTTCAGAGAAAGGAGACAGATATGCGATTTTTAAAAGTTGTAATCGTGTCGAGTTGGGCGCTAATGCTGTGGCTCGGCGCCGGCTGCAAATCAGGAGACGATCATCTGCCCTCACCGGGCTATCTGGCGGAACAAGTCGCCCTGGGCGAACAAATTTTTCTTAGAGAAGATTGCAGCGCATGTCATAGCATTGCGCATGGCGGAGAAGAGTTCCAAGGCGGCGAGCTTTCCGCATTGATGCTGGCAATGGATACGCTTTATGTAAAGAAACATTTGCAAACGCTGGAAGATTCGACCCTGATGCCGCCGATTGCGCTGACGCCGCAAGAGATTAGCGCCGTGACCCAGTATATTGCTTCGCTGCACGGCAAGGCCAACACCCCGGTGAATCTCAAGAATCTGGATGACATTTGTCCGGTGTGCGGCGCGCCGTTGAGTACGACAGTTGCGCGGAAAACCAATTTGTGGGCGCAATACGGGGACAAGACTTTTTATTTTGAATGCCCGGATTGCAGAACCGCTTTTTTACGCGACCCGAAGCGATTCTCCAAAAGCGGCTATTTGAAGACGAAGTAAATCCTCGCTGAAGGTGTTATGAAAATCATTGAACGAAACGCCCTGGATGCTCTGTTCGAGGCTCTGCAGCGCCGCGGCTTTCAAGAAATTATTGGGCCACGCGTGCGCGACGGCGCGATTGTCTACGATTCGTTGCGCTCGAGCCGGGATTTGCCGCAGGGTGTAACGGATGAGCAGAAGAAAGGCGCTTACCGCTTGCAGAAACGCGCGGATCCAGCATTGTTTGGTTACGTCGTCGGCCCGCACTCGTGGAAACGATTCCTGCACCCGCCCACGTTGCGGCTCTGGCAGGCGCAACGCACCAGCGAGGGCTTCAACATTGCGCCGGAATCGGACGAGGTTCCGCTGCGCGCCTTTCTCGGCGTGCGCGCCTGCGAGTTGCACGCGCTCGCCATTCAAGACAAAATCTTTATGGGCGGCAGTTATGTTGATCCGGCCTATCGCACGCGCCGCGAAAAGATTTTCATCATCGCGGTCAATTGCGGGCAGGCGGGTGGAAATTGTTTTTGTGCGTCGATGAACACCGGGCCGCGAGCAACGGGTGGCTTCGATCTCGCGCTCACCGAAGTGGTGGAAGGCAAACGGCATTATTTCATCGTCGAAACCGGTTCGGAGCGCGGCGCCGGGATCGTTCAGGAAATTCCGCATCAAGAGGCGAGCGCGGAAGATCTCGCGAAGATCGATGAAGTTGTCGCGCGCGCCGCGCAGCAAATGAAGCCCAAGTTGAATACGGAGGGCATTAAAGAATTGCTGTACCGCAATACCGACAATCCGCGCTGGGAAGAAGTGGCCGGACGCTGCTTGAGCTGCGCCAACTGCACGATGGTTTGCCCAACCTGTTTTTGCGCCACGGTTGAGGATGTGACGGACTTGACTGGTGAACATGCGGAGCGCTGGCGCAAGTGGGATTCCTGTTTCACTATGGATTTTTCCTACATTCACGGCGGCAGTGTGCGCCCTTCGGTCAAAGCGCGTTATCGCCAATGGCTAACCCACAAGCTCGCCTCCTGGATTGATCAATTCGGCGTCTCCGGCTGCGTCGGGTGCGGTCGCTGCATCACCTGGTGCCCGGTGGGAATCGATCTCACCGAAGAAGTGCAAGCCATGCGAGAAAATGAATCGTCCAACAAAGCCGGTAAACCGAGATGAGATGCGACGCTTGCACTCACGATTTGAGCAAATCATGCTGGAAAGAAATAAAACGGTTTGAGCGGAACAATTGGCCGTTATAAAATCAAACCGCGCGGCGCACTCAATCAGCCGGGCGCGGCGCTTACCCTAAAAGTGACAGGGCGGGTTCATTAGATTTTTCGTTACAAAGCGTTTGCCAAGGAGAAACCAGATGGAAACACTCGAACCGATTTTAGCCGAACATCCGTTCGTGAAGGGGCTCGCGCCTCACTACATTCAGCTTATCGTTGGCTGCGCTTCCAACGTGCGCTTTGAAGCCGGACAATTTTTGTTTCATGAAGACGAAGAAGCCAACACGTTTTACATCATCCGGCATGGCAAAGTCGCGGTGGATATTTTTGCGGCTGAGCGCGGCCCTATTACCATTCAAACGATTGGCGACGGCGAAGTGCTGGGCTGGTCCTGGCTCATTCCGCCTTACCAGTGGCATTTCGATGCGCGTGCGGTGGAGCTGACGCGGGCCATCGCGCTTGACGCCAAATGCCTGCGCACCAAATGCGAGGAAGATCATCATCTGGGATATGAGCTTTTAAAGCGATTCTCGCACATTATCGAGCAACGGCTGGAAGCCACACGTTTGCAATTGCTGGATATTTACGGCGCGAATCATTCGCAGTCATCGCGATGACGGAATTGTTTTTGTGGCCGATCACTTGTTTACAGCGTTTTGCATTTGGATGAACAGAGTTTGTAGTCCCCGCCCCTTGTGGGCGGCTGTTGAAGCCATGAAATTCGCGGTTGCAACAATGCCCCGCAAGGGGGCAGGGCTACGAATCCTGTACACGCATTTAAAAAACGCTGTAGATCAAAGCATTCTATCCCTGGCCACCGGAGCGCGGCAACAAAGTCTTGCAACAACTGACTAGACGCTGGCGGCCGCCAGGCCGGGGGGTGAAGCAGTTCAGAATAATTTGCATGCGGCATCATTATGACACCTGATCCCATGTTACCGGCATCGTTTCGTGTGCAGCGTGTGCAGCAGAATACGTATGACACGTTTACACTCGAACTCAGCCCGGCAAACGGCGCCGGTGAGTTTGCTTTTGCCGCCGGCCAATTCAACATGCTCTACGTTTTTGGCGTCGGCGAAGTGCCAATTTCCATTTGCGGAGATCCCGGCAAGCCGGAAAAGCTGGTGCATACCACGCGCGCCGTCGGCACTGTGACCAAAGCCATGCGCAAATTGAAACGCGGCAGCGTCCTGGGCGTGCGCGGGCCGTTTGGCACGCACTGGCCGGTGCAAGAAGCCCTGGGCAATGATGTGGTGATTGTGGCGGGCGGCATTGGGCTGGCGCCCTTGCGGCCGGCGTTGTATGCCGTGCTCAGGCAGCGTGAAAAATACGGCAAAGTGGTTTTGCTCTACGGCACCCGCAGTCCGGAAGATATTTTATATCGGCGTGAATTGGAGAACTGGCGTGCACGTCTCGATCTCGATGTTTATGTCACCGTCGATCGCGCAGCCGGCGCGTGGCGCGGCAATGTCGGCGTCGTCACCACCCTTGTTCCCAAAGCGCCCTTCGATCCCGCCAATACCGTTGCCATGGTGTGCGGCCCGGAGATTATGATGCGCTTCACCGTGCTCGAGCTGCAAAAACGCGGCATCCGCGCGGATAATATTTTTCTTTCCATGGAGCGCAACATGAAATGCGCCATTGGATTGTGCGGACATTGCCAGTTTGGGCACACGTTTATTTGCAAAGATGGGCCGGTGTTCCGGTACGATCAGCTCCGGGAACTGCTGGCCAAGCGGGAAATTTGAACTATGCAACGTAAAACAAAAAACCTCAGCCGAAAAACGCGGACAAGATCCGCCTCAACAAAAAACGGCAAACCCAAAGTCGCGGTGTGGAAATTCGCCTCGTGTGACGGCTGTCAATTGAGTTTGTTGGATTGTGAAGACGAGTTGTTGGCCGTGGCCGACGCCGTGGAGATTGCCAACTTTCCCGAAGCGACGCGCGCATTTGTGAAAGGCCCCTATGATCTTTCGCTGGTGGAGGGCTCGATCACGACGCCGCACGACGCCGAGCGCATTCATCAAGTGCGCCGGGTTTCGAAATTTTTGGTGACGATCGGCGCGTGCGCCACCGCCGGCGGCATTCAAGCATTGCGCAATTTCAAGGAGGTGAAGGAATTCATCTCCATCGTTTATGCTACACCGGCTTACATTTCAACCTTGAATAAATCCACGCCGATTGCGGATCATGTCTTCGTTGATTTCGAGCTGCGCGGCTGCCCGATCAACAAAATGCAATTGGTGGAAGTGATCAGCGCCTTTTTGCACGGCCGCAAGCCGAATACGCCGCAGCACAGTGTGTGTCAGGAGTGCAAGCTGCGCGGCATGACTTGCGTGATGGTTGCGCACGGCACGCCATGCCTCGGCCCGGTGACGCATGCCGGCTGCGGCGCGATTTGCCCGGCCTATGATCGCGGCTGCTACGGTTGCTTCGGGCCGAAGGAAACGCCCAACACCGCTTCCTTGAGCGAATGGTGGAGCCGTCTGGGCGTTTCGGGAGATAATCTGGTACGCGCCTTTCGCGGATTCAACGCCTACGCCGAGGCGTTCCGCAAGGAAAGCGAAGCGCACGAAACGCGTTTGTGAGCGAGGCACGAAACCATGAAAACCAAAACCATCAAAGTGGATTACCTCGCCCGGGTCGAAGGCGAAGGCGCGTTGTACGTCAAGATCAAAGAGAACGCGGTCACTGAAGCGAAATTGAAAATTTTCGAGCCGCCGCGTTTCTTCGAAGCGTTCTTGCGCGGCCGCGATTTCAGTGAAGCGCCGGACATCACGGCACGCATCTGCGGCATATGCCCGATCGCGTACCAAATGAGCGCTGTACATGCGATGGAAGACGCCTTTGGCGTAAAAGTCGAAGGGCAGTTGCGCGCGTTGCGCCGGCTGATCTATTGCGGGGAATGGATCGAAAGCCACACGTTGCACGTTTACATGCTGCACGCGCCGGATTTTCTCGGTTATGATGACGCCATTCAAATGGCGAAAGATTATCCCGAAGTCGTGCAACGCGGCCTGCAGCTTAAAAAAATCGGCAACGAGATCGTTACGCTTGTGGGCGGCCGTGAAATTCATCCCATCAACATACGCGTCGGCGGATTTTATAAAGCGCCGGATAAGCAAGATTTGCTGCAGCTCGCCGAGCGCCTGAAATGGGCGCGCGACGCGGCGCTTGCAACCGTGCGCTGGGTCGCAAAGCTGCCCTTCCCTGAGTTTGATCAGGATTATGAATTCGTCAGCCTCCGGCATCCGGAAGAATATCCCTTTAATGAAGGCCGGATCGTTTCAAACAAAGGACTGGATATTGCCGTGCGCGAGTATGAATCGCATTTTGCCGAAGAGCATGTGCAACACTCCAATGCGCTGCATTCCGTGCTCAAGGCGCGCGGCGCCTATTTTGTCGGGCCAATGGCGCGTTATAATTTGAATTTCGACCGCCTTTCGCCGCTCGCGCAAGAGTCCGCACACGAAGCCGGCATTGGCTCGGAATGCCGCAATCCGTTTCAAAGCATTATCGTGCGCAGCGTTGAAATTGTGTATGCTTGTGACGAAGCGCTCCGCATTATCGCGGCATATGAACCTCCCGCGCAGCCGTTCATCGAAATGACGCCCAGGGCTGCGGTGGGACATGGCTGCACGGAAGCGCCGCGCGGCATTTTGTATCATCGCTACCGTCTTGACGAACACGGCGCGATTCTCGACGCCAAGATTGTTCCGCCGACCTCACAAAATCAAAAGACGATTGAAAACGATCTCCGCAATTATGTGCCCAAATTTTTGCATCTCCCGCAAGAAAAACTCACGTGGCAATGCGAACAGGCAATTCGTAACTATGACCCGTGCATCTCATGCGCCACACATTTTTTGAAGTTGAATATTGAGCGTGAGGCGGAAGATAAATAGGATCGACGATTAAATAACTTTCCCTATCTCCGACCGCGAATTGACGCAAATCATCGCGAATTAAAGAGCATTAGCGGCCATTCGCGTTGATTAGCGGTTTAAAGAAAATGAGTAAGTTATTTGAATGACGATCTTCGTACGAACTCGTTCTCCAGCCGCATAAACCACAGATGAAAACGAACGCAACAACCACTCTCGTGATTGGCGTCGGCAATGAGTATCGCGGCGACGACGGCGTTGGCCTCGTCATCGCGCGGCGGCTGCAAGGGCAACTGCCGGAAAGCGTTGGCATTCTGACGCTCAGCGGCGAGGGCGCGGCATTGATGGAAGCCTGGAAAGGCGCGGAACATGTGATCATCGTCGATGCGGTACACTCCGGCGCTGCGCCGGGAACGGTTTTTCGTTTGGATGCCGGTAAACAACCCATGCCCAGCAGTTTTTTTCATTATTCCACGCACGCGTTCAGCGTCGCAGAAGCGGTGGAACTCGCCCGGGCGTTACAGCAGCTTCCTGAAAATCTTGTCGTCTATGGCATTGAAGGAAAAACGTTCGAAGCCGGCGCAAGACTTTCACCGGAAATCGAAAAAGCAGCGCAGACAGTTGCTGCACAAATTCAATCTGATTTACGATTCATACCGAGGACAATAAATCATGCATGAATTCTCTTTGATGGCAGATTTGATGCGCAAAATCGAATCCGTGGCGCGCGTGCCGCATGCCCGCAGAGTGCTGGGCGTTAAAGTCAAATTGGGCGCGTTGTCGCATATGTCCCCCGATCATTTCCGTGAACATTTTGTGCACGCCTCGCGCGGCACGATTGCCGAAAACGCGCATCTCGACATCGAAGTCTCAAACGATTTCACGGATTCCCACGCACAAGAGATCATTCTCGAAAGTGTGGAAGTGGATGAGTTTGATTGAGGACGGTTAGGCGCGTATGCGCTAGATCGTGCGCAGCGCCGAGCGTGCGCTTTTGCCTGTTTCTTGCCGGCGCTGCCCATCGCTGATGCCGGCGGGAAGATGGATAATTGGCGCGAAATTAACCCTTTCCCCAACTGCACAAATTGCGGTTACCATCGACTCTTTGCCGTTGCCACGGGCGGCAGGTATAAGACGTAGCTCCCTCCGGCCTTTGATGATCCAGCATATTTGCCTTAGGTGTTGCGCCTGATTTGCATTCCGGTTATCTTGCTTCTAAACTTGCATGCGAATTGCTAATTCTGCGCTGCTGAATCCGAACGGCTTTCACCTTTGTGAATTCGATCAAAACAAAGCGCAAGGAGTATTAAGATGTGCCTCGCAGTGCCGGGAAAAATCATGAGTATTAACGGCGACGAGCCGCTGCTGCGCACGGGGAAAGTGAATTTTGGCGGCATTCTGAAAGAAGTGAACCTCGCGTATACGCCGGAAGCCAGAGTCGGCGACTATGTCATCGTACATGTTGGCTTCGCAATTAATACGTTAGATGAAGGTGAAGCGAGGCGCGTCTTTGATTATCTCAAAGAAATGGATGAGCTAAAAGAGTTGGAGGAGGCGGATGACCCGGCGCGCCGGTCAACGTAAGGCATTTTTTTATCGTAAGCGCTGCTCCGATTTTCAGACAAGTTGAAAATTGAAGCTCATCGAGCAGCTCTGTGAGCCTCGCCCACAAAAGTTGAATTCCCACCAAAAAAAGCAAAGGCCTTTTCCGTGGGATTTCATTTCCGTGAGCGAGACACTTTCAGAATTCTATTCCAACGTTGAGAAGTCAATCGTCTATTAATGAAATATATCGACGAATATCGCGATGCCAAAGCCGCCCGGCGTTATGCCGATTTAATCGCGCGCCTGGTCACCAAGCCGTGGACCATCATGGAAGTGTGCGGCGGGCAAACCCATGCCATCGTCAAATTCGGCATTGATGAATTGCTGCCCAAAACGATCACGTTGGTGCACGGTCCGGGCTGCCCGGTGTGCGTCACCTCGTTGGAATTAATTGATAAAGCCATTGCCATTGCCTCCCGGCCTGAGGTGGTGTTTTGTTCTTTTGGTGATATGTTGCGCGTTCCCGGCTCCGAAAAAGATTTGCTCAGCGTCAAAGCAGCCGGCGGCGATGTTCGCATCGTCTATTCGCCGCTCGATGCGCTCAAACTCGCGCGCGCAAATCCGGATCGGCAGGTGGTGTTTTTTGCGGTGGGCTTCGAAACCACCGCGCCGGCTAATGCCATGGCGATTTATCAAGCGGCGGAGCAAAATGTCACGAATTTTTCCGTTTTAGTTTCGCATGTGTTGGTGCCGCCGGCCATGGAGGCTATTCTCGCCTCGCCGCATAATCGTGTACAAGGTTTTTTGGCGGCCGGACATGTTTGCACGGTGATGGGTTACGAAGCGTATTATCCGCTTGCTGCCAAATATCATGTTCCGATCGTCGTCACCGGTTTCGAGCCGGTGGATATTCTGCAAGGCGTGTATCTCTGTATCAAACAATTGGAAGAGGGCCGCGCCGAAGTTGAGAATCAATATACGCGCGCGGTGCAGCGCGCCGGCAATCAACCGGCGCAACAGCTCATGCGTGAAGTCTTTTGCGTCGTTCCGCGCAAATGGCGCGGCGTGGGCGAGATTCCTCAAAGCGGTTTGGGTTTGCGCGAGGCTTATGCGGCCTTCGATGCCGAAAAGCGCTTTGAGGTGACAAATTCTGCACGCGAAGAATCATCGGAGTGTCTCAGCGGTTTGGTGTTGCAGGGCGTGAAGAAGCCGCATGAATGCCCGGCGTTCGGCGTGCGCTGCACACCGGAGCGCCCGCTGGGCGCGACCATGGTTTCGTCGGAAGGCGCGTGCGCGGCATACTATCGTTATAGAAAAGTAAAAACGTAATTTAAATCTGTTATCCCCGTGCACTTACGTTCTACCCTGATTTGCAGACAAGCTGCAAATCAAAGCGCCTGCTAAGCAGCAGATGACTGTTCGGCGAAACTCGGTGACCATTGGCGATAAAGTTTTTCCACCGAAATGCGCCGAAGTCATCGAGCACCGCCCCAAAAACTCTGGCAGGATGATTTATTGGCAGAACGACTTTGAATCGTTCTGCCAATAAATTATTCTGCGACAAACTTTCAGAATTTTATTCTAACTTTGAGCGCCTTATCGCCTTACCTGTTTACGCACTGAAAATTTATGCAGCAAAAAGTGAATGTCGAATTCGGGCTTTCCTGCCCGATTCCAATCCATGATTATCCGAGCGTTCTGCTCGCGCACGGCGGCGGGGGCAGACTCATGCACCAGCTTATTGAGAAGATGTTCGTGCCTGCATTCAACAATACATTGCTAGAATCACGGCACGATGGTGCGGTATTCAATTTGGAAGGCCGAAAGCTTGCCTTCACGACGGATTCCTTTGTCGTGCATCCGCTTTTTTTCCCGGGAGGAGATATTGGAACGTTGTCGATTTACGGCACCGTGAATGATCTTGCCATGTGCGGCGCGCAGCCATTGTATCTCAGCGCAGGATTCATTCTCGAAGAAGGCTTGCCGATGGAGACGCTCTGGCGCGTCGTGCAATCCCTGCAACGCGCGGCAACACATGCGAATGTTCAGCTTGTAACCGGCGATACCAAAGTCGTCGATCGCGGCAAGGGCGATGGCATTTTTATCAACACCGCCGGCATTGGCGTTATTACACATGATCTTGTTATTTCTCCAGCGAGCGTCAAGCCGGGCGATCTCGTTCTTGTGAACGGAGATCTCGGCCGGCACGGCATCGCGATCATGGCAATGCGGGAAGGCTTGGCGTTCGAGAGCGAGATTGAGAGTGACTGCGCGCCGCTGGCGGATTTGGTGCAAACGTTGCTTGCCGCAAATATTGAAATTCATTGCCTCCGCGATCTCACCCGCGGCGGCCTGGCCAGCGCCTTAAACGAGATTGCCGAAACCGCGCGTGTGCAAATCAATCTTGAGGAAAAAAACATTCCCGTGCGCGAAGACGTGCAAGGCGCATGCGAAATCCTTGGCCTGGATCCGCTTTATATCGCCAACGAAGGCCGTTTCATCGCCTTTGTGCCGCCGGCGGAGGTCGAACGGGCGCTGCGCGTGATGCGCGCCCATCCGCTGGGTGAAGGCGCCCGCATCATTGGCGAGGTGAAGAAAGAATCATCTGGATTGGTAACCATGACGAGCGTCATTGGCGCAAACCGCATCGTTGATGTGTTGAGCGGCGAGCAGTTGCCCCGCATTTGTTGATTGTTGAGACTAAAGCGGATTTTTAGACAAGCTGAAAACCGCAGCCCTAAGAGCGGCTCCAACGGATAGATTAACGCCAACTGATAGAGCTTTTTGTCTTTTCATCGGGTTTTATCCTGTTCTTTTTAGCTATTTTCCTTTAATCATGTCATCCCTTCGGGATTCTCGGTTCGGAAAATCCCGAAGGGATGACATGATTATAGTCATTTCAATTCTGCGGCAAATCTTATGAACAATGTTCTCAATCATGTGCGAGACGCCACGCGCGACATTCTGCGCAATCAACGACAATCGTTGGATGCGATTTTTTCTCCACAACGCATAGCTGTGATTGGCGCGACGGAAAGGGCGGGCAGTGTGGGACAGGCTGTGCTCGCGAATCTCATGAATAACCACTTTGGCGGCGCCGTTTTTCCCATCAATCCCAACCGCGAGAGTGTGCTGGGACTCTCAGCTTATCCGCGCGTGACGGAGGCGCCCGGCCCGATTGACCTTGCGATTATTGCAACGCCGGCGCCAACCGTGCCTAGCCTTGTTGGGGATTGCGCTGCTGCGGGAGTGCGAGCGGCAATTATTCTTTCCGCGGACTTTCAACGGCGCACAGATGATGCGACGGCGTTGGAGCAGGAGGTGCTGGCGCAAGCGCGTCGCGGCAGAATGCGGATCATCGGGCCGAATTCCGTCGGCGTGATGCGCCCTCATACCAAGCTTAACGCGACCTATGCGCGCGCGATGGCACAGCCCGGGCATGTTGGTTTTATCAGTCAAAGCGGCGCACTCGGCGCGGCCATTTTAGATTGGAGCATGCGCGTGCAGGCGGGCTTCAGCGCTTTCATCTCGGTGGGCGCGATGCTTGATGTTGGTTGGGGTGATTTAATCTATTATCTCGGCGACGATCCGCGCACCAAAAGCATTATTTTGTATATGGAAACGATTGGCGACGCGGCCTCGTTTCTCTCTGCTGCGCGTGAAGTCGCGCTCACTAAGCCGATCATCGTGCTGAAAGCGCGGCATGCCCCGGCTGCAAGTTTTGCTAACTCACAAGTTGCAGATTCAAGTAACAGCGAAGAAGTATTTGATGCCGCGATTCGACGTTGTGGCGTGCTGCGCGTCAACACCATTGCCGAGTTATTTTATATGGCAGAAGTGCTCGACAAGCAGCCGCGTCCGAAAGGCCCGGCGTTAACGATTCTGACCAATGCCGGCGGCCCGGGATTGCTCGCTGCAGATGCGGTGCAGGCAAATGGCGGTAAATTGGCGCCGCTTTCTGCAGAGGCGAAAGAACAACTTGATCAACTCTTGCCGGCAAATTGGAGTCACGGCAACCCGATAGACATTTTGGGTGATGCGGAACCGGAACGCTATGCGCAAGCCATGACGATTGCAGCCCAAAATGCGAATAGCAACGGCCTGCTCGTCATTCTGACGCCGTTGGCGCTGGCCGATCCCACCCTCACCGCCGAATTGGTGATTGCCCATGCGCAAAATTTAAATACGCCTCTGTTGGCGAGCTGGATGGGCGGCGCCGACGTTGCCGCCGGCCAGGCGCTGCTCAACCGCGCCGGCATTCCCGCTTTTCCGTTTCCCGATACGGCGGCGCGGATGTTTGCCTACATGTGGCAGTATACTGAAAATCTGCGCGGCTTGTATGAAACCCCGATGTTGCCGGCGGATTTTGCCGAGGCGAGCATTGATCAAAAAAAGGCGGGTGACATTATTCAACTCGCGCGCCAAGAAAATCGAACTCAGTTGACTGGAACCGAAGCACGGAATTTGCTTGCGACTTATGACATTCCTGTTTTGTCGCCGGTGATTGAGGCGCAGGGTTATGAATTATTTGCTGGTAGCAGCATCAATCCGCAATTTGGGCCGGTGCTGGCTTTTGGCGCCGGTGGAAAGCTCGGGGAGGCCATACATGATCGCAGCTTTGCTCTGCCGCCGCTCACCACGACTTTGGCGCGCCGCATGATGGAGAAAACCCGCATTTATCCCGCGCTGCGAGCGAAACACGAACTTGCGCCGGCAGATTTTGCTGCGCTCGAACAAATGCTGGTTCGTTTGAGCTGGCTGGTGGTGGAACAGCGTTGGATTAATGAGATTGAGTGCAGTTCCGTTATCTTTTCTAAAGAAACTTTGGGTGTGCGTGCCGCACGCGTGAAGTTGCATGAAACGACTTTACCGGAAGAACATTTGCCGAAGCCTGCCATCCGGCCTTATCCGCGGCAGTACGTTTCAACGTGGACATTGCGCAATGGCGCGCCGGTTACCATTCGCCCGATTCGGCCGGAAGACGAGCCGCTGATGGTTCAATTTCATCAAAAACTTTCCGAGCGCACCGTTTATTTGCGTTATTTTCATTTGATCACTCTCAATCAACGCATTGCGCACGAACGTTTGACGCGCATCTGTTTTATCGATTACGATCGCGAGATGGTTTTGGTGGTGGAACGGACTCCTGCCGCTGGCGCCGAGCGCGAGATTATCGGAGTCGGCCGCTTGAGCAAATCCCACGGCGCGAACGAAGCCGAATTCGCGGCGCTGGTCAGCGATACGTATCAAGGGCAGGGCTTGGGCAGTGCGTTGATGCGGCGGTTGATTGATATCGGCCGCGCGGAAAAGTTCGATCGTATCTCGGCCGATATTCTTCCCGACAACGACGGCATGCAGCGTGTTTGCAAAAAACTCGGCATGCAGCTTCGCTTCGATCAAGATGAGGGCGTAATCAAAGCAACGATGGATTTATAAACAAAACCTTTCACCTCCTCGCATCCTCAAACGGCAATCTTTGCAACAGCAGCGCCCACATCATCGCCTCGGCAAGTGATTGAATTCGTGCAACACTTGCAGAGTTTCCTCAAACAACCCCCTCGTTTGCTCGGTATTCACCAACCTTAGCCTCTGACAGCATGTTAAGAATGCGCCATTTAAATAACTTACTCATTCGGGAAACCGCTAATGAGCGCGAATATTCGCTAATTTTGAAATTCGCGTTTATTAGCGTCCATTCGCGGTTTGAGAGATGGGCAAGTTATTTAAGTGAGAATCCTAAGTTGCATTCTTATTTATGAGAATGATTTTAATGAGGTTTTGCAGGGTTGGGAATGTGGCGCGTCATATTTCGCAAAACGCGCGCCTCTCAATCTAGAGCATCTCTCGCAATTCGAATTAGTTAAAGCCAAATTTCCAAAGCGGCGTTCCTAAGTCGTTTTCGGCATGCTGTTTGAAAGATTCGAGGTGGCAAAATGACGTCCGATTTGAAACCACCGTCCGGATGCCGTTTTGATTAAGTGATGATTGTTGCATGGGATAAATCATGTAATCATGTTTGGCCTCCTTGGCGTCCGGACGGTAAAGTAAAATGAGCGAGCCATGGCAGAAATCCGAAAAGACAGCCGCAATCGCGGCATGGTAGTCATCAATGCGGAAGAGTGCAAGGGGTGCGGCCTGTGCGTTGAGGTGTGCCCGCCCACCGTGTTGAAAATTTCCGAGGCGTTGAATCGGATGGGCTATCATCCCGCAGAGTATGTCGGAATCGAATGCACCGGCTGTGGCGTGTGTTATTATGTTTGCCCGGAGCCGGGCGCGATTACAGTGTACAAACGGGTCGAGGCGAAAGCGCCGGTCGTTGAAGGATGAAAATATTGGTGTACCGGCAAACGCTTCAGCAATCAGGAATACGAATATGCAACTCATCAAAGGTAATGAGGCCGTGGTGAAAGCCGCACTGCTGGCCGGTTGTCGCGCTTATTTTGGTTATCCCATCACGCCGGCGAGTGAAATTGCGGAAACTGCAGCCGAGTATTTCCCCAAAGTCGGCGGCGTTTTTTTGCAAGCAGAAAGTGAAGTGGCTTCCATCAACATGCTGTATGGCGCGGCTTCGGCAGGTGTGCGCGCCATGACCGGCTCCTCGAGTCCGGGCATTTCATTGATGCAGGAAGGCATTTCCTATGCGGCCGGCGCGGAATTGCCCATGGTGATTGTTGACATTATGCGCGGCGGCCCCGGGCTGGGAAACATTGCGCCGGAGCAGGCAGATTATTTTCAAATTGTCAAAGGCGGCGGCCACGGCAATTATCGGCTTATCGTGCTCGCGCCCAACAGCGCGCAGGAAATGTGTGATCTCACCATGCTGGCGTTTGAGTTGGCTGATCGCTATCGCAATCCCGCCGTCGTGCTGGCCGATGGTTTTATCGGCCAAATGATGGAACCGGTGAATTTCCCCGCGCCGGTAACCACATTCCCGGAAAAAACCTGGGCGGTGTCGGGCAACCCCGAAACCCGCGACAATTTGATCACTTCCATCGACCTTGTTCCCGAAGATTTGGAAGCGCATATCCACCATCTTTTTGAGAAATATAAAACCATTGAGCAGGAAGAGCCGCGTTACGAAGGCTATCGCCTGGAGCATGCGCAAATGGTTGTAGTCGGTTACGGCATCATTGCGCGCCTGTTGCGCACGGCGGTGGATATGGCGCGCGAGCGCGGCATTCCCGTCGGGCTATTTCGTCCGATTACGCTGTGGCCATTTCCGAAAGAAAAAATCGACGAGTTGACCGATCATACCTACGGTTTTCTTGTGTGTGAATTGAGCACCGGGCAAATGGTCGAAGATGTTCGGCTGGCCGTGAACGGCTGGACGCCGGTGGAATTTTACGGCCGCACCGGCGGCATGGTGCCGAGCGCGGAAGAGTTGCTGCGTCAAATCGAGCGTTTTTGGAAAGAGTTGGACGTAAACGCATAAGGATAAGGCTAGTTCGTTGTTGAGGATGGCCCTGGACATTGTGAAAAACTGTTTTTCACGAACCAACGCATAAACACGAGGAGCATCTGCAATGCAGTTAAGCCCATGTCAGCGATCTGGATTTTCTAGACGAGAGCAGCCAGCGGGCTTGGCGTAATGGATGGAAGATAGACGATGAGGCGGATGCTCCTCTTTTTCAAGGAGTCTATCAATGGTTTTCCCAGAAAGAGAATTGTTTCCCGATTATGAATGGGAATTGGATTTCCGCTGCGAGCGCTGCGGTGAGAAACATGATTTGGTGTTCGATAAGGCAACGGAAACGATGTACTGCTCGGCGTGTTTGCGGTTTTTGCACAGCCAGCAAATGGGGAAAGGCGAGGCCGCAGAAGCCATGAAAAAAGGCGATTTGGTTTATTGAACCGCGTGTGAATCGAAGATGAACGGCTGATGACGCCGCCGCAGGTTTCGGTTTTTTGTTGCGGCATCTTCGAAACCCCGCTCTCGAATCAGGGAGAAAATCATGCAAGCAACAGTACTGCGCCGGCCGGAATCGTTTTATGAAGTCTTCACGCGCAAACCCGGCGCTGACAAAACCTCGACGCATTATTGTCCGGGTTGCGGCCACGGCAACGTGCACAAACTGATCGCCGAGGCCATGGATGATTTTGGCATTCGTGATCGCACTGTCTTCATTTCTCCGGTGGGCTGCTCGGTGTTTGCGTATTACTACATGAAATGCGGGAACATTCAGGTTGCGCATGGCCGCGCGCCGGCGGCTGCCACGGGCGTGCGCCGGGTCTTGCCCGATCGCATTGTGATCAGCTATCAAGGCGACGGCGATCTTGCCGCCATCGGCGGAAATGAAATTTTGCACGCCGCCAATCGTGGCGAAAACATTACCGTGATTTTCATCAATAATGCCATTTATGGCATGACGGGTGGGCAAATGGCGCCAACGACTTTGCTCGGCATGAAAACCACCACCACGCCTTTTGGCCGGACCGTCGCCAATGAGGGTTATCCGCTGCGGGTTTGTGAATTGTTGGCGACGTTGGAAGCCCCGGCTTACATCGAGCGCGTTGCGATTACCGATGCCAAACACGTCATGGCGGCGCGCAAAGCCATTCGCAAGGCGATTCAAAATCAAATTGAAGGGCGCGGGTTTTCGCTGGTTGAGGTGTTATCCACGTGCCCGACGGGCTGGAATGTGACGCCCACCCTCGCCAAAAAATGGCTCATCGAAAACATGTTGCCGGTTTTTCCGCTTGGGGTGTTTCGCGATAGAAAAGAAAAGCCCGCCAGTCTTCCTCCGACCAACGGCGCAACGCAGGAAACGAGCACGATGCGCCACATTTTGGGCATCGCCGAAGAAGACACACAAGCCTGGCAATTGCCGCCGGAAGCACACGGCGTCAATCCGCGTTTGAAAATTTCAGGTTTTGGCGGCCAGGGCATTTTGTTCATGGGCGTCACGCTGGCGGAAGCGGGCATGCGGGTTGGCCGGCATGTGAGTTGGCTGCCGAGTTACGGCCCGGAGATGCGCGGGGGCACGGCCAATTGCCATGTCATCATCTCGGAGCAACTGATCGGCTCGCCGTTGGTATCTGAAAGCGATGTGTTGATTGCGATGAACCGGCCTTCTCTTGAAAAATTTCAAGCGGAGGTTCGCAGCGGCGGTTTGGTGCTTTATAATCGTTCGTTGATTTCCGAGGTGCCATTGCGCGATGACGTTCAGGTCGCCGCGATTCCGGCTACAGAAATTGCAGATGAACTTGGCAATACCAAAGTTGCCAACGTAGTGATGCTCGGCGCTTATCTTGGTCTTGCCAAGTTGTTGCCGGAAGAAGCAATTCTTGCCGTATTGAATAAGAAAGCAAAAGCGCGGCCGGCGCTTGTGGAATTGAATGCCAGAGCTTTGCGTGCCGGCCAGGAATTTGTTAGCGGATAACACGTATCTTACATCAGGTGAGAATTATGAAGAAACTATATAGAGGTGCATTAACTGTAATTGGTTTTGGCATGCTGATTCCAATCGGATTACAGTTTATCATTGGGCAAGCAGCATTCGCTCAGACAAGGGTAGATGTCGCGCCTGGCGATTCACTCCAAATCACCAGGGAACCTTTAATCAATTTCGCACCTGTCACTGGAGTAACAGCTTCCATAGAAGGATCGGATTCGGCCTATGTAACTGTGCGTCTGGATAGTTTTGAACCCATTTTTGGCACTTTGAACATTAGAACCAAATTTACACTGAAGGTAGAGCCCAACGCCCCGATTGGAGAGCTTTCAATTACGGTCTTGCTTGATTATGATGGAGCCGGAGTTGTGAATCTTGTCATTGCCGAGGACTTTACGATTGTAACGGGCACGCCGACAGAACTTGCAGCAGATTTTGTTGGTGCGCCACTGAGAGGGCTTGCTCCCCTCGTCGTACAGTTTACAGATCAATCGCTCGGCAGTGTTGAGAACTGGCTTTGGGAGTTTGGCGACGGGCAAACCAGTCAGGAGCAAAATCCTACTCATACTTACTCAGAAGTAGGCAATTATGGAGCAGGCGACTATACTGTGCGCTTGACTGTGAATGGTCCGAACGGCTCTAGTACCAGGATGTTAACAAATTATGTTATTGTTGATTATCCGTGGTATCTTGGAGAATCGGGGGCAGATGGGTTTCCAGAGGCAATCTACTTTGTGGACGAAAGAATTGGCTGGATTGTCGGTGGGAGAGGCATGGGTGAACCAAGAGGAGAGGTAATCTTAAAAACAATAGACGGTGGGAACACATGGATTTCTCAATCAAGCGGTTTAAGTGGAGGGCTGAATTCGATTCATGTGATTGATGCCAAGAAAGCGTGGGCTGCAGGGGATGATGGCAAACTGATTAAAACTGTTGATGGCGGCGAAACTTGGGAATTACAGAATACTGGTACAAATGAAGAGTTGAATTCAATATTTTTCATAAATGAAAACACTGGTTGGATAGCCGGGCGTAATGAAGCCATGCTCAAAACAATAGATGCAGGTATGAATTGGCAACTTCAGCCATTCTCAAGCGGAGGAATCGCGGAACATTTGAAGTACGTTCAATTTGTTGATGCCAATGTGGGGTGGGCAATTGGAGATACTGGCGGGGAGGCTACGATTTATGTCTATAAGAGTATAGATGGTGGCACAACCTGGCAAGCACTACAATTGAGCAAAACAGGTCCCCTAAAAATAGGAATCTTGGGGACCGCATATTTTCATGATGTCAGAATTGGGTGGGTTGCCGGAATTGTCAGGTATTGGGAAAACAACCAAAATATATACAAAGCTGAAATTTTTGGTACGACTGATGGCGGAGCTACCTGGATTATTCAGGAGAGTATACCTAATAAGCTCAACTTCATACGATCCGCCCATTTCATAGATGAGACCACCGGATGGATGGTCGGTTATGATGGACTCATAATGAACACGACAAATGGTGGAATGAATTGGAATAAAGAGGAGGCAGGCATAACGGAAACCCTTAGCTCAATCCATTTCATCAATCCAGCTACAGGCTGGGTCGTTGGAATCGACGGACATATACTCAGAAAGACAACGACGCCTATTGCTGATTTCACAGGTGACCCTACATCCGGCATTGCCCCTCTCACCGTTGCATTCACAAATCGATCATCCCGGACTATTACAGATTATTCTTGGGATTTTGGCGACGGAAGTTCGAGCAATGAAATAAATCCCTCCCATACTTATAATTCGCCAGGGGAATATACTGTGAGCTTGGAGGTAATGGGTCCAACTGGCTCAGATACAAAAATTGCTGTTGCTTACATAAGTACTAATATCCTGGGCACACAAAAATGGGCGTTCACCACCAGGGATTATGGATATGGAAGTTCTTCACCGGCAATAGGTGCTGATGGAACGATTTATATTCAACAAGATGATGTTTATGCCCTCGATCCCAACGGCACGCAAAAATGGAGATTTCATACCTCGAGCAGTGCAGTGTCACCTGCCATCGGTACCGATGGCACGATTTACGTGGGTTCTGATAAGCTTTATGCCCTCAACCCTGATGGCACCCCAAAGTGGGCGTTTGCCTTCGGGAGCTATGTGGTTTCGTCCCCAGCTCTTGGAGCCGATGGTACGATTTATTTCGGAGCAATTAATCATAAGCTTTATGCTCTCAATCCCAATGGCACAGAGAAATGGGCGTTTACCACAGGGGATTGGGTAACGTCTTCCCCAGCTATAGGTGCCGACGGGACAATCTACGTAGGGTCAAATGACAACAAGCTTTATGCTCTCAATCCCAATGGTACGCAAAAGTGGGCACTCACCATCGGGAGTTATGGTGGGTCTTCCCCCGCTATCGGCGTCGATGGCACAATTTATCATTTAGGGCCACGAAATGCCAAGCTTTATGCCATTAATCCCAATGGCACGCAAAAATGGGCATTTACAATCGCAGATAATGATGGAGGTGTTGTTGAGTCTTCCCCGGCGATCGGCATTGACGGCACAATCTATGTAGGATCGTGGGATAACAAGCTTTACGCCATCAACTCCGACGGCACCTCAAAGTGGGCGTTCACAACAGGAGACGAAGTGGATTCATCGCCAGCAATTGGTGCCGACGGCACAATTTATGTTGGATCAATGGACAGTAAGTTATACGCGATTAACCCCGATGGCACGCAAAAGTGGGCGTTCACCACGGAGGACCGCGTGGAATATTCCCCTGCTATTAGCGTCGATGGTACAGTTTATGTCGGGTCAGTACATAAGCTATATGCCATTAGTTCCACTAGTAAAGGCCTAGCACAAAGTGCTTGGCCCAAATTCCGTGCGAATACTCAGAATACTGGGCGTTTCTCAAGCACAGGAACTTCCGTGCAAAGGGAATCCGACAATATGCCAGATGAATTTACGCTTTTACCCAACTACCCCAATCCATTCAACCCAGAGACCACCATTCGTTTCTACCTGCCCAAGACAAGCAATGTAGTGCTATCGATATATGATGTGCTTGGCATAAAGGTATGCACTTTGGCAATACAGAAATATGCTGCGGGTTGGCAACAGGTCAAATGGACGGGTACGAATGAATCTGGGCATCAAGTGGGTTCGGGCATCTATTTTCTCAAATTCACTGCCGGCGAATTTAGCACATGGAACAAGATGAGTCTATTGCGATAAGGTCATTTGGCCTGAACCACGATAGTATCGAAGTGTGCTGGTGTTGCGAAGTCTGTGCATGAAGCCTTCCGGCAACTGAAACTTGCCGTTCGCAAGAATGCCTTCAAGAAAGGAGTGCGGCTATGAAAATCTTCACTGCCATGAATGAACACAATCACGAGGAAGTTGTTTTTTGTAACGACCGCGATACCGGCCTGCGTGCCATCATTGCCATTCACGACACTACGCTCGGTCCGGCGCTGGGCGGCACGCGCATGTGGCCATATAAATCCGAAGAAGAGGCGCTGCACGATGTGTTACGCCTGGCGCGCGGCATGACGTACAAATCTGCAGCCGCCGGTCTCAATTTTGGCGGCGGCAAGGCCGTGATCATCGGCGATCCGCACCGCGACAAGAATGAAATGCTGTTTCGCGCGTTTGGCAGATTTGTGCAAGGCTTTAGCGGCCGTTTTATCACGGGTGAAGATGTCGGGGTGGAAGTGAAAGACATGGAATGGGTGCGCATGGAAACGCCGTGGGTCCTGGGCATCTCCGAAGCGCTCGGCGGCAGCGGCGACCCCTCGCCGGTGACAGCGCGCGGCGTGTATTTCGGTTTAAAAGCCGCCTGTGAAGCGGTATTTGACACACCTTCGTTAAAAGGCCGGAAAGTGGCGATTCAAGGCGCGGGTCATGTCGGGTATTATCTCGCCGATTTTTTGAATCGGGAGGGCGCGACGCTGTTTGTCAGCGATATTCGCAACGAGCGCGTCAATCGCTGTGTCGAAGAGTTCGGCGCGACGGCAGTGGCGCCCGATAAAATTTATGATGTCGATGCCGATATTTTTTCGCCGTGCGCCCTAGGCGCGATCATCAATGATGAAACCATCCCGCGCCTGAAGGTCAAAGTCATTGCCGGCGGTGCCAACAATCAATTGGCCGATGAGCAAAAGCATGGCCGCATCTTGATGGAGAAACGCATTCTTTATGCGCCCGATTATGTCATCAATGCCGGCGGCTTGATCAATGTCGCCAATGAAATCGAAGGCTATCATCGCGATAAAGCGCTGAAAGAAGCGGAAGGCATTTACGGCGTGCTGAAACAAATCATTCTGATCGCACACAAAGAGAATATTCCCACCTGCGAAGCTTCGAATCGCCTGGCCGAGCACCGCCTGGCGCAGGTGGCCAAGCTGAAACGCATGCACGTGTTGAGCCGCCCGCGCCAAATTCGCGGCGAACGATATGCGTGGTGAAACAAGAGCGAAGTCGGGCTTGCGCTGCTAACGCCTCGAATTCTTTTCAAATTTCCGGGCGCAAGCCCGACTTCACTAATTGAAGAGGGTTATTATGATCATCGGCATTCCCAAAGAAAGCTGGCGTGATGAGCATCGCGTCGCATTGATTCCGGCGGGCGTGTATGCGCTCGTTAAAGCCGGGCATAAAGTCATCGTGCAGACCGGCGCAGGCCTGAGCTGCGATTTCACAGATGAAGCGTATGATGAAGCCGGCGCCGTCCTGGCCTTTAACGAAACCGAAGTTTTTGGGCGCGCCGATGTGATTGTCAAAATCATGCCGCCTTCTTTGCAGGAATCCACGTGGATTGCGCGTGACAAGACGCTGATGAGTTTCTTCAATTTTAGCGTCTTGAATCCCAAGCTCATGGCGAGTTTGGGCGATGCCAAATGCACGGCCATCGGTTATAATTTGATCGAAGATCGCAACGGCAATTTGCCGGTGCTGACCACGATGAGCGAGATTGCGGGCATGTTGTTGCCGCAGATTGCCGGACGCTTCTTGGCGACCCAGGAAGGCGGTCGCGGCGTGTTGCTCGGCGGCGTTGCCGGCATCCCGGCGGCGAATGTGCTGATCATCGGCGCCGGCATGGTGGGCAGCACCGCAGCGGAAGCATTCGTGGGCGCGGGCGCAAATGTCATGGTGATGGACAGTGATCTCGATCGCTTGCGTAAACTCGAACGGCAAACGCGTCATCAGATCAATACCGCGTTTGTGACGCCTTATAACATCGAGCGCAATCTCGGCAATATCGATGTGCTGGTGGGCGCGGTGATGATTCACGGCCAGCAATCGCCGCATGTGATTACGGAAGCACATGTCAAACGCATGCGCAAAGGCAGTGTGATCCTGGACGTTTCGATCGATCAAGGCGGTTGTGTGGAAACCAGCCGGCCGACGACGCATTCCGATCCGATTTTTATTCGTCATGGCGTTATTCATTACGCGGTCGCGAATATTCCGGCGCTGGTGGCGCGCACCGCGGCGCATGCGCTCAACAATATGATTTTGCCGTACACCCAGCTCATCGCCGATGGCGGCGTCGCCGCGATCGCGACCAACGAAATGCTGCAACGCGGCGTGTATCTTTATCATGGGCAATGCACGCATCCGGAGGTGGCCCGCGTGCTGGGCTGGCCGGTCACACCGATCGACGAGTTGATCTCAAAGGAGTGAGGGAGGAAAAAGGTTTTCCCAGCAATCCACCACTGCACCAATCCCTCCCTCCGGTTCAACACGCTGCTGATCAAAAGAAAATGGAGTGATATGAGTTGGCTTGAAACGTACAGAAGAAAACGTTGCTCAGCGGATGAGGCGGTCCAACACATTCGTGCAGGAAATACGGTGTATATTCACCCCGGTTGTGCTGCGCCGGAGCAACTCGTGCGCGCCATGGTGCGCCGCGGGCCGCAATTGCGAGATGTGAAAGTGATTCACCTGCTTACGGCGGGCAGCGCAGATTACGCCCGGCCGGAGATGGCAGGGCATTTCCGGCATGTCGCCTTTTTTGCGGGCGCCAATGTCCGGCGCGCCATCAACGAAGGCCGCGCGGATTTTATTCCGATTTTTTTGGGCGAAATCGAAGCGTTGTTTGCGAATGGCAGCATTCCCGTGCATGTCGCGCTGATTCATGTCTCGCTGCCGGACGAACACGGCTTTTGCAGCTACGGCGTCGGCGTCGATACCACCAAAGCGGCGGCGGAACACGCCGATATCGTCATCGCGCAAGTCAATCCCAAAATGCCGCGCAGCCTGGGAGATTCCTTCATTCACCTTAACAAAATCGATCATCTGGTCGAAGTCGAAGACGATATTTGGGAGCATCCGCAAGGGCAGATTTCCGATATTGCCAACAAAATCGGCAGCAACATTGCCGGCTTGATTGAAGACGGATCGACGTTACAGCTCGGCATCGGCGAAATTCCGGATGCGGTGCTGCATTATCTCGACGCCAAAAAAGATTTGGGCATTCACACCGAGATGGTGAGCGACGGTGTGGTCAGCTTGATCGAAAAAGGCGTAATCAACAATGAAAAGAAAACCCTGCATCCCGGCAAAGTGATTTTGGGATTCGTGCTGGGCACGCGCCGGCTTTATGACTTCATCGACAATAATCCCATTTTCGAATTTCATCCGAGCAGCTACACCAACGATCCGTTCATCATCAGCCGCAACGACAAGCAAGTGGCGATCAACTCGGCGATCGAAGTCGATCTCACCGGCCAGGTTTGCGCGGATTCGATCGGCTATAATTTTTACAGCGGTATCGGCGGCCAGGTGGATTTCATTCGCGGCGCGGCGCGCAGCAAGGGCGGCAAACCGATTATCGCGCTGCCTTCGACGGCGAAAGACGATACCATCAGCCGCATCGTTCCACACTTGAAAGAAGGCGCGGGCGTAGTCACTTCGCGCGGCGACGTGCACTACGTCGTCACCGAATACGGCGTGGCTTATCTGCACGGTAAAACCGTGCAGGAACGCTGTCGCGCATTGATCAATATTGCACATCCCAAATTTCGTGAGGAGCTGACGAAATTCGTGAAGGAAAGGAAGTGGTTGTGAAAGAGTGTAAAGCGTAGGGTGTAAAGGGTAAAATGTAAAATCGCCCCACATTTTACACCTTACACTTTTCACATCAACTCAACAACGAGAATACTCATGATTACCAAGCAAGAAGCCCTGCGGTATCATACCGAAGGCCGCAAGGGGAAAATCGAAGTGGTTTCGACCAAGCCTTGCGTCACCCAAAATGACCTGGCGTTGGCTTACACGCCGGGCGTTGCAGAGCCCTGCCGCGAAATTCATCACGATCTCGAAAAAGTCTGGGAGTATACCTCGCGCGGGAATCTCGTGGCCGTCATCTCAAACGGCACCGCGGTTCTGGGCCTGGGCGATATTGGCGCAGAGGCCGGCAAGCCGGTGATGGAAGGCAAGGGCGTGCTCTTCAAACGCTTTGCCGACATCGACGTATTCGATCTCGAGTTGAATTCCCACAATGCGGACGACATCATCAAAGCCGTACAACTGTTGGAGCCAACGTTTGGCGGCATCAATCTCGAAGACATCAAGGCGCCGGAATGTTTTCAAATTGAAGAAACATTGAAGAAAACCATGAAAATCCCGGTGTTCCATGACGATCAGCATGGCACGGCGATCATCTCCGGCGCGGCGTTGCTCAATGCGTTGGAGCTGGTGGGCAAAGACATTCGCAACGTCAAAGTGGTTTTCAACGGCGCCGGCGCTTCCGGCATTGCCTGCGCCAATTATTATCTCAGTCTCGGCGTGTCGCGGGAGAATTTGATTCTGTGCGATACCAAAGGCGTCGTGTATGCCGGCCGCAAGGAGAATATGAATCCCTACAAGGCCAAGCTGGCGGCGGAGACCAAAGCGCGCACGCTCGCGGAAGCCGTGGCCGGCGCTGATGTTTTTGTCGGCCTCTCCGGCCCCAATATGATGACGAAAGACATGGTCAAGTCAATGGCGAAGGATCCCGTTATTTTTGCCATGGCGAATCCCGATCCGGAGATTACGTACGAAGATGCCACCTCCGTGCGCAGCGATTTGATTATGGCGACCGGTCGTTCGGATTTTCCAAATCAAGTGAACAATGTGCTGGGCTTTCCGTTCATCTTTCGCGGCGCGCTGGATGTGCGCGCCACAGCGATCAATGAAGAAATGAAGCATGCCGCGACGCGCGCATTGGCTGAGTTGGCCAAGGAACCCGTGCCCTATGCCGTGATCAAGGCCTATCGCTTGCAGAATCTCAAATTCGGCCGGGATTACATTATTCCCAAGCCCTTCGATCCGCGCGTGTTGTTGTGGGTGGCGCCGGCGGTGGCAAAAGCGGCGATGGATACCGGCGTGGCGCAAAAGAAAATTGATCTCGACAAGTATCGCGAAGAGCTGGAAGGCCGGCTCGGCGTTGCCCGCAAGTTCATGCGGGTCATGATCAACAAGGCCAAAGCCGCGCCCAAGCGCATCGTTTTTCCCGAAGGCGATTTCCCGGCTATTTTGAAGGCCTGTGAAATCATTCTCGATGAGGGCATCGCGCATCCGGTTTTGTTGGGCGATGAGCAGATCATTCAGCAGCGCATTGCTGAAATGCATTTGGATTTGAAAGGCGGCATCGAGATTGTCGATCCCGCCACTTCGCCGAAATTGGCGCAATATGTCGAGGCGTTTTACGAGTTGCGTAAACGCAAAGGCGTTACCCGCCGTGAAGCCGGCGAGCTGATGCGGCATCGCAATTATTTCGGCCCGATGATGGTGCATCTCGGCGAAGCCGATGGCCTGGTCTCGGGCCTCACCAAGCATTATCCGGAGACGCTGCGTCCCGCGCTGCAGATTATCAAATTGCGCAATGGCCTTACCAAAGTGGCGGGCTTGTATGCCATGGTGTTCAAAGAGGGTGTTTATTTTATTGCAGACGCGACAGTCAATATCGATCCCACCGCCGAAGATTTGGCGGAGATTGCCCAGCTTGCCGCCAAAGAAGTGCGGCGCTTCAACATTGAGCCGCGCGTGGCGTTGCTCTCGTTCTCGAATTTTGGCAGTGTGCGGCATCCGTTGTCGCAGAAAGTGCAGCAAGCGCTCACGCTGCTGCGGCGCAAAGCCGTCGATTTCGAGGTGGATGGCGAGATGCAGGCAGACACCGCCGTCGTGCCGGAAATCATCGAGGAGTTTTATCCCTTCAGCCGGATCAAGGGCGGCGCGAACGTGTTGATCTTTCCGGATCTCATCAGCGGCAATGTGGCCTACAAACTTCTCCAGCGCCTCGGACACGCCGAAGCCATCGGCCCGATTCTCATGGGCATGAGAAAACCGGTTCACGTGCTGCAGATCGGCAGCATGAGTGAGATGGATGTCGTAAACATG
>SZPB01000015.1 GCA_030263535.1 Cytophagia bacterium CHB2 | reverse complement strand
GAGCGCGCTGGCGGTCAGCGCCCACAGTCCGCGCGCGCTGGCGCTGGTAAACGCGCGCGGCTGGTCGCCGTCCCATAGCAGGCCGTTGCGGTCAAACTCTGGATCGCGCAGGCGCTTGGCCGCCGCCGAGAGCGCCTGCTCCAACGCGGCGCGCTGATCGTGAACTATGCCGGCCACGGTAATCCCACGGTGTGGGCGCACGAACGCCTGCTGGAATATTCCGCTGATTTCGATCGCATTCAAAACGGCGACTTGCAGGCCTGCTGGATAGCGGCGACTTGCACGTGGGGGCAATTTGATTTGGTGGATCGCCAGAGTTACGGCGAGCAATTGCTGCTGGTGCCGAATCGCGGCGCAGTGGCCGTACTGGCAACCTCGCGGTTGGTTTTTGCCACGGCCAATGCCAATCTCAATCAAGCCTATTATACCAGCCTGTTTAGCGGCGGACAAACTTCAGAAACGTTGGGCATGGCTTTGGTGGGCGCGCGCGCGGGGACGCGCAATACCGTTAATGATGAAAAATTTCTCATCTATGGCGATCCGAGCATGCGGCTGGGAATTCCGCGCTACAGCGCGCGCCTGAGCACGCCGGATACGATCAAAGCTCTGGGCCTCACGCGCGTCAGCGGAGAGATTTTGCGCGAAGGCCAGCCGTGGGCGGGTTTTAATGGCACGGCGCGCGTGGAGGTGTTTGACTCCGAACGCTTCGTGAATTATCGCAATGGAAATTTTAGCATCAATTACACATTGCCGGGCAACTCGCTGTTTCGTGGTGAAGCGCCGGTGACCAACGGCGCATTCGATTTGCAATTCATCGCCCCGAAAGACCTGACTTACGGCGGGCGGCGCGGCCGCTTCAGCGTTTATTTCTGGAACGATTCGACCGACGGCAACGGCTATCGTGAAAATATTGCGATTGGCGGCACCGCCGCAAATTTCAGTGACACGCAAGGCCCGGAAATTCAAATCGGTTTTGCAAGTGTGCAGAATTTTGTGTCCGGCGGTTATGTCGGCCCGGATCCGATTTTGCAAGTGACGTTGAAAGACAGTATATCTGGTATTAATATCGCCGGTGAAATCGGCCATAAAATTACGCTCACACTCGACGGCAATAATGACAGCAAGATCGATGTGACGGATTTCTTCAATTACAATTCCGGCAACTACACCGCCGGCACGCTACGCTACCCGCTTACCGGTTTGAGTGAGGGCCGTCACACGGTGGAAGTGAAAGCCTGGGATAATTTCAACAATTCGAACACCGCGTCTGCGGAATTTGTGGTCGCGCCGGCGGATCAAGTGGTGTTGCGCGAAGTGATGAATTATCCCAACCCGTTCCGTAATCAAACCACTTTCACCTTTGAAATCAATCAGCCTGCGGCCAATGTTAAGATCAAAATCTATACGCTTGCCGGCCGTTTGATCCGAACTCTGGAAGTGCCAGGCAATGGCGACAATTTTAGAATGATTCCGTGGGACGGGCGCGACCAGGACGGCGATGAGATTGCCAACGGCGTTTATTTGTACAAAGTGATCGCTAACTATAGCAATGGAACCGAGGGCGCCACAAACGCGGAAGAACTGGGCAAGTTGGTGGTGCAGCGGTAAATGATGGATAAAACGATGAAGGTCGAATGAGTAATTGCTAATGTCTAATTGTTAATGGTCAATGATCAACTATTGGCAATTAATCATTAACCATTTGAGTCAAAGTTAAACTCAAGTAATGGCACAGTACTTGAAAACAGAGTTATCTATGAAAACTGACAAATCAAGAAACAGCCGGCGGTGTTGGGCCGGCCTGGCAATCGCAGCGGTTGTTTTGACGGCTTCTCTTAGCCCGGCGGATGAGAAAAATAAGAAAGAAGCGATTCAATGGTTGGATTTCGAGAAAGCCGTTGCGGCTGCCAAAAAAGAGCGCAAAATGCTCGTGGTCGATTTCTATACGGATTGGTGCGGCTGGTGTAAAGTGATGGATCGCGACACGTATGGCAACGCCGAGGTGGCCAAATACGCCAAAGCCAAATTGATTATGTCGAAAGTGAACGCCGAATCCAAGGCGATGACACGTTTTCAAGACAACGAGTTGACGTATCAGCAGCTCGCAGCCGGTTTCGGCGTGCGCGGCTATCCGGCGACGATTTTTATTGGGCCGGATGGCGAGTTTATCACGCTGGTTTCCGGGTTTGTGCCTGCGGATAAATTCATGCCGATTTTGGAATTTTTGGCAGACGGGCATTACAAGACGACGAAGTACGAAGATTTTCTCGCGAAGCGTAAAAGCTGAGGCGGCATGCGCGATCGCCTTAAACATTGGCTGGGCCGGCTGGCAAACGCTCAGAGCGGCGAGGGTGTGGTGGTTGAAATTTACAGCAAACCGGACTGTTGTCTTTGTGACGAAGCCAAAGCCCGGCTGCAAGAATTGCAGCGCCGCCATGGTTTCAATTTGCAGGAAGTCGATATCACCTCGGAGCCGCAATTGTTTGCGGAGTATCACACCCGCATTCCATTGATTTGGGTCAATGGTCAGCTCGCTTGCAAGTATCGCGTTGATGAGCAGGCCATTCTCCGAAAAATGCGGACAAGCGTTTGAACATTTCCTGAATTTGGCGATCTTTCAATTATCTAGATGGCTAATGCGGCGCTGCTTCTGAATTTTGAATTCACACGATTGCGGGAATCAGGCACTTGATATGAGGACGATTTTATTATGAAAACTAATTTTTCAAGGTTTGCAACCAAAATGTTTTTGAGTTTGCTTTGCAGTGTGCTTGTTTTTCAAGTGCATGTTTCCCGGGCGGACGATCTCTTGCCCGAGCGGCAACACCCGGTGGTGAGCAAAGTGGTGGCGCGCTTGTTCTCCTACCATCACTACCGCCAGATGGCGATCGATGATTCCGTGTCCTCCCATTTGCTGGACTACTATATCGAGGCGCTTGATCCCAATCGCAGCTTTTTTCTCAGCTCAGATATCGCGAGCTTCAAAAAGTACCGTTATCAATTCGACGAAGCCGTTACCTCCGGGCAATTGCTGCCGGCGTACGATATTTACAACACATTTATCAAGCGGGTCGATGAGCGCATTGCCTACGTTCTCAATCCTGCCAATCAAAAATTCGATTTCACCCTTGACGAATTTTATGAGCCGGCGCGCGACAAGGCGCCCTGGCCCAAAACCGTTGTGGAATTGAACGAGATTTGGCGCAAGCGCTTGAAGAATGAAGCGCTGGGCTTGAAGCTGGCGGGCAAGAATGACGAAGGCGTGGTCAGCACCATTACCAGCCGCTGGACAAATTTTCAAAAGCGCGTCAAACAAAACACGTCTGAAGACGTTTTTCAAATTTTCATGAACGGCTTTTCCGAAACGTTTGATCCGCACACGAATTATATGTCGCCGATCGCTTCGGAAAACTTCGGCATTCAAATGAGTTTGTCGCTGCAGGGCATTGGCGCGCAGTTGGTGACCGAGGGCGAGCACACCGTGGTGTATCGCATCATCCCAGGCGGCCCGGCCGATCGCAGCCGGGAGTTGTGGGCGAATGATAAAATCGTGGGCGTGGGGCAGGGCGTTGACGGCAAGATGGTTGACGTGGTCGGCATGCGGCTGGATGACGTCGTGCAAATGATTCGCGGCGAAAAAGGCACAACCGTACGCCTCGAAATCATTCCTGCCGAGGCCACCGCCGGCGGCCCTCCGAAAAAATTGACGCTGGTGCGCGACAAGATCGTGCTCACCGATCGCGAAGCCAAAAGTGACACGCTCGAAATCACACACGAAGGCCACACCTATCGCATCGGCGTGGTCAGCTTGCCGACCTTTTATTCCGATATGGCAGCGCAAGCGCGCGACGACAAGAATTATAAAAGCACGACGCGCGACGTGCGCCAGAAAATCGAAGAGCTGAAAAAAGCCGGGATTGACGGCTTGATCATCGATCTGCGCTACAACAGCGGCGGTGCGTTGCAAGAAGCGGTGGAGTTGACCGGATTGTTTATCGACAACGGCCCGGTGGTGCAAGTTCGCAACAGCGACGGTTCCGTGAAAGTGTTGAAAGATCACGATAATGACGTCGCGTATGACGGCCCGCTTGCCGTGTTGGTCAATCGCCGCAGCGCTTCGGCCTCGGAAATTTTTGCCGCCGCGATTCAGGATTATGATCGCGGCCTGGTCTTGGGCGATCAAACCTTCGGCAAAGGCACCGTGCAACAATTGATCAGCCTCGATCGCTACATCCCCACCGCGGAAGCCAAGCTCGGCCAGGTCAAACTGACCACGGCAAAGTTCTATCGCATTGCCGGCGGCACGACCCAGCACAAAGGCGTGTTGCCGGACATTCAGTTCCCCTCGGATCCCGGTGATTCCGAAATTGGTGAAAGCGCGGAACGCAATGCGCTGCCGTGGGATCAAATTCAACCGACCGGCTTCACGCGTTGGAATTTAGTTTCGCAGTTTTTGCCGCAGTTGCGCACGAAATCACAACAGCGCACCGCGAAAAATCCCGAATTTCGTTTCCGGGAGGAAGATCTCACACGGTATCAACGCGAGCGCGCTAAAACCGCGATCTCATTGCAAGAGAGCAGGCGTCTCAAAGAGCGTGAGGCTGCGGAAGAAGAAAATCTCATGATTGAAAACAAGCGCCGCACCACCCGCGGTTTGCCTCCGCTTAAAAAAGGTGAAAAAGCGCCGACCATCGAGAATGCGCCGGATCCGCTGTTGGAAGAGAGCGGGCACATCGTCTGTGATCTTTTGCTGCTCTCCAAACCGCAGTACCGCGGCAAGGTGGTCGAGCAATAGGCTGATTCTCAAGCCAGGCACCTTTGAAATTTACCGGGGGCGGGATTTCCCGCCCCCGTTTTTTTTGCCTCGATACTGCCCGGCGCTGAGGCATTGAGGATAATGCTCCTGCAACGGTTTCGGCGGCGCTTAAACAATGGGGCGATTCCCGCGATCACAACCCTCAACCAACCCTGGCCCAAGCAACATTTGGGAGGGAACAAAATAACAACATCCCTGCCCGCGACATTGTTTTCTATCGAGTTTAACCGAAAATTGCCGGGTTTCGTGTTCCATTGCAAGCGCGTTTCGACGGAACGCGCACGTCGATGGGCGCGAAAATCGGCATTTTCACTTATTGTCGGTACTATTGCGTTGCGAGGTGAAACTGCCACCCCGCGCCGGGCAATCGTACCATGGCCATTGGAATCAGTTGTAAGAATATTGTAACAATTTGAATGGGTACGCACGCATTTTAAAAAATTACTTACGTAATTGCGAGGCAATGCCAGTATATAGAGCCTCAGACAAAAATGTTTAAAAAGGTATCGGCAATCCACGGATGGGTTGTATGCCGCAGACCACGGGTCGAATCATTTGCCGACTCCGAGCTGCGCAGGAAATGATTGTTGCGCCAGGCATCGTGCTGGCTTTCTACCATTATTGAGGAAGACCATGTGGCCTATTGGACTAAGGACAGGTCGCGCTAGAAAAAACGCTTGTGCTTTTTTGCTCATCTCCGGCCTGTATTTCATTCCCATCCTTGTCTCTCCGGCAACCGCACAAGAGAGCGGCGTCTTCGACAAACAAAAGACCGTGCGCTACAACGAACGGCTCAAGTTTTATCTTGACCAGAAAACGAAAACCTATCTCGTTGAAACTGCCGCGCAAGAACGCCTTTTGCTGGAGAATATCAAGAACCTCTACACCGAGATCAAGCAGCGCGGCCTCGAAGGCATCGCCAAAGATCATGCGGGCTTTGCCCAGATCTATGGCGATATGGATCGCATGGTCAATGACTATACGGCCGAGTTGGAAGCGATTCTGGCGATGCTCGATGAAATTCAGGCGCTCTCCAAAACGCTGCGCACAGAAAACCGCAACGAGCTGCTCGAACAGTTCAGCGATTTGCGCGACCGGCTGATGGCCGTGGTGGAGAGCCGTGAAATTTACAAAAAGAACTTGCCCACCACCGACTACAAAGCCGGGTTGGTGCGCGAATACGACGTCGAAGTCGATTCCGTGTTGCGCATGTACGAACGCCTGGAAAGATTCGAGCGCGCCGCTGTGGCCCGCCGCGATTCAAGCGCGTTGCAGATCGTCAAGCAACAGAAGGAAAAGATTCAAGCGATCGTCGCTAAAATGTACGACGTCACGCAAGACGATCCGGCGTTTGCCGAAGCCTATTTGAACGAAGTCGAACAGCTCACCAAAGTTCTGCAACAACTTGATAAGCTCGATCAGCGGAAAGCGCAAACACTCACCGGCGCGGTGGACGTGGAGGCGGAACGCCGGGGAATTCTATCGAAGCTGGATAAAAATCTGATCGACTTGTTGGGATACTCCGAACAGCCCGACACCGCGGCGATAACGTTAGAGAAGGCTTTTCAGGAATGGCGCGCCGGGCGGCACACGGCGTTTGAGGTAAAGCGCACGCAATACGCGATTCTCAAAAAGAATTTATTGCAAACCGCTGAAACACGTTCGTTTTTGCGCATGCTCAATCGCGATCTCAGCGATGCTTTGTTGAATTATGCGGCGGAGCGCTATTTGCTTGCGGATTTGCAATTTCAAGCCGCGCGGCGGGACTATGATCCCTATTTTGCGCGGCACGGAATCTCCCCGAACTGGGAAGCTGTGATTTTTTACCGCGCCGAGTCGCTTTATGGACGCGCGATTTTTCCGGAAGCGTACAAGATTTATGAACAGCTCTTGCACGAATATCCGGCAAGTAAATTTCGCGGCATGGCGCTGTTGCGTTTGATCAGCATTGCCCAGACGCTGAAATGGCAGGATCAATTCTTCGTTTATTATCAGAAAATGGACTCGCTGTCGGCGAGCATTGAGCCGCGAATTCTCGAGCGCGGGCGTTACCTTGCCGGCTATTATCATCTTGCGCTCGACCGCTTCAATGCGGTGGAAGCCGAGTTGTCGCGCATTCCTGCAAGCTCAAGATATCATCTGGCGGCGCGTTATCTGCGCGGCATCGCACAAGTGAATCTGGGCAACGCCTCCGCCGCGTTGTCACACTTCGACGCTGTTGCGAATGCGGAAACGCTGCCCTGGAGCACCGCTTTCAATACCCTGCTGCGGAACAATGCTCTGGTCAAGCTGGGTTTTCTCTATTACGAACGCGCCGATTATGCCACAGCCGTTAACTATTTCGAGCAAGTGTCGAAAGGCTCCGAGCATTATGATCAAAGCTTGCTGGGTTTGGCGTGGACGCAAATGAAGCAAGGCAATTTGGAAAGCAGCATTGCGCAGACCGACGCTCTGTTGGGCAATTATCTGGCGTCGAATTACACCTATGAAGCGCTGGCGTTGAGCGCGCATTGCAAGCGTTTGTTGGAGCGCCCCGCTTCCGCCATGAAAGATTTTCGCTATGTTACCAATGCCCGCGGCGTGCTCGATGTAACCAGTGAATACAACGAAGAGCGCCGTTTGATTGTGGCGCAGCTCACCGAGCTTGATCAGATGGAGCAGCAGGTATTGGAGCGGCAGGATAAGCCGCTTTATGAGCTGATTGCGCAGGCCAAGCAAAATTTGCAGGCCATCTTGCTCAATTTTAATTATCGCGGCCCCAAAGGCAATTTATTGATGGATGAATTCGCGGATGAACGCCAAAGCATGTATGTGCAGATTCGCTATTTCGATCGCGTCATTGCCGAAGCGCAAAAGACCGGCCAGCTCGAGGTTGCTAAAGAAGCCGTGCAACAGCGCAATCGCGTTGTGAAAGCGCTGGAGACCTATCAAGCAGATCGTGCGGTCCAGGCCGTGAATTACTGGGTGGAATACCCGCTTGCTGTCAAGGAAAGCGGCGCAGCCTATCGCAAGCAAATCGTGGACAGTTTAATGGTGGAAATGGAAAGCGAGCAGACGCGTTTGCAAGAAAGCGTGGCGCAATTCCAGAGTCTGCTGGCGCGCAGTGACCGTAATAAAGTGGAACTGGCCACCAACTTTGAAATTTTGCAGCAAGATTTGACCGACCTGAAGTATCGTATGGATCGGTTTCAAACCTGGCTGAACAGCTACGACATCGAAGAGGTTCAAAGTGACTTCGACCAATGGGCGGATTTTTCCGGTTTCGGCTTGAGCGATCTCACCTTTCAAGAAATGGAGCGGCGTGAGCACAAGATCGAGCTGCAAGCCAGCAATCTCGCCTCCATCGATGGGATCTTGCGCGACCGGCAAGCAAGCTTGCAAATGCGCTTGAAACGATTCGACGAGGAGATGCATCGCATCGAGGAAGAGTTGTTGGAGGAACAGGTTCGCCTCGATAAACTTGAGCATCAGAAGTATTTTGATTTTTTCTATTTTGATACTTCGGAATCTGAAACGCTGCGCAACACGCCAGCTAAAACAGTCACAACTCCGGAAAAACTCACGCCCTAAAGCGGCGTTAAGCACAGCATCGTTTGCCGGCCGCGCAGCTCTGTTGCAACCGTCGCGATGCCTGAAACATAAACCCTAAAGACCTCCTCGAGCGAATGGAAGGAAGCCATTTAACCGAGTCTGATTCAGCATGATCTTGAATTATCGCACCCCCAACATATCGCAAAAAAAGCAGGCGTTCGCGCAACAACGCGCCACGTTGCCGGCTACCAAACTGCTCGCGCTGACCTGCTTGCTCGGCGTCGCGCTGGCGGCGAACGATCACGCTTTTGGCCAGATTGTTCGCGATACGCCCTTCACCGCGCCCTCACGCCAGCCGGACGCAGGGAAAACCATTTCGCGTTTGAATCCGGATTCGACCTTGCGATCCTATACGATCGACGAGCTGCTCGAATACAAGGATTTTTATGAACGCCAGCGGCTGCGCACCGAACGCGAACGCGTGTTGTTGCGCGAAAAAGGCATTCGGGACATGGAGACTTTTTTGAATAGCCACCCAAAAAGCAAAGTGAAAGACAAAGTCATTTTGCGCCTGGCTGAGCTGTACTATGAAAAGTCTCTCGAAAGCTATGCGGTCGCCCAGGAGCATTATTCGCGGCAACTTGCCAAGCTCGATTCCGGCCTGGTGACGGAAACCCCGGTCGAGCCGAAAAAGGATTTTACGCCCTCGCTGACGCTGTATCGCCGCATTTTGGATGAGCATGCCGATAGTCCGCTGCGCGACGATGCGGCATACAACATTGCATTCTTAACCGAGGATCTCGGTCCACGCGAGCAAGCAGTCAAGCTCTATCAGGATTTCATTCAAACGTATCGCGACAGTCGCTATATCCCTGATGCGCTCTTTCGGGTGGCGGAGTATTATTTCAACCCTCCCAAAAGCTCGCTCGACAGCGCCATCGCCATTTATCAACAAGTGTTGAAATACGGCGATAGCCCGAAATACGACGAGGCCCTGTACCGTCTCGGCTGGGCGCACTACAAATTCAACAACTATCCGCAGGCGATTTCTTATTTCACGCTGCTGGCGGACGACCTGCATCGCGCCAAGAAGCATGATCCCAAAAATCAAATCACCAACCCTGGCCTGCTGGAAGAATCGATTGAATACATTGGCATCTCGTTTCTTGACTATGAAGGCCCGGACAAGGCCGCGCAATATCTCGCGGATCTCGGGGGACGGGAATACGGCATCGATATTCTCATGCGCATCGGCGACATTTACATGACCGTAAAAGAAGAGCACGAGAATGCGATCCGTGCCTTTCGCCTGTTGTTGCGCATGTATCCCAACGCGCCGAAAGCTCCGACCGTGCGCGCCAAAATTGCCGAGGCTTATCGCGCGCTCGATGATGAACAAATGGCTTATATGCAGCGCGACAGCTTGTTCATGGATTATCGCGAAGGCACGTCTTGGTGGACAAACAATACTTCTGAAGATATTCGGAAGGAAGGCAAATCCTTGGCGGAGCGTGCGCTGCGCGAGAACGTCAATCTCTTGCTCAAGCGAGCGGATGAGTATAACGACAACAATCTCTATGCGCAAGCGGTGAACGACAGCCGCAAATATCTCGTGGCGTTTCCCAAAGATACGATGGCGGCGTTGATTCATTGGAATCTCGCTTTGACGTTGGATGCCAAACTCAAACAACCTCCCGAGGCGTTTAAAGAGTATATTGAAATCAGCAATCGGTATTGGAACAGCCGTTTCCAGAAGCTGGCGGCCGAGAATGCCGTGGCGTTGTCGCAGGAAATGGCAAGCGCGGATACCATGCGCCGGCCGCAGGTGTTGCCGTTGAAGCTCGGCGAAATGAAAGCTGCCGTGGAGATGAACCGCGACAGTTTGCGCCAGGCTCTGAAGCTGGAGGCGATTCCGATGTCGGTCGGCGAAGAAAACCTGGCGACAGCCTTGGATAATTATATCAAGCTCTTCCCCCATGAGTCGCAAACCGCGGAGCGCTTGGCGCAAGCCGGTGCGCTGTACTATAACAAGAATGAATTCGCCGGCGCCTTGAAGTATTTTAAAACATTGCTCAAGCATTTCCCGCAAAGCACGGATGCGCCTTATGCCGAGTATCTTGTAATGGAGAGTTACTTCGGCAAGCTTGATTACAAAAGCTGCGAAATCGTGGCCAAGCGCATCAAGCTCAATTCGCCGAATCGTGAATATGCCGTAAAGGCGGAGAAGCGCCTGGCAGAATCCATTTTCTTGCAAGCCGAGGATTTGGCGCATATCGAACAACATGTGCGCGCCGGTGAAGAATACCGCCGGGTGTATGAAGAGGTGCCGAATGCGGAATTTGCCGATCTTGCCCTGTACAACGCCGGACTTGAATTCGATCAAGCGCGCGAGTATCGCCGCGCGGTCGAAACGTATGCCCTTTTGACGGACAATTTTCCGAAGTCGCCGCATTATCTCAGCGGCTTGAATAACATGGCGTATGACTACGGCGAATTGAATGATTTTCTCAATGCCGCGATCACGTTCGAACGCCTGGCGAACGAAGAGCCGGACGCCGCCAAAGCAGAGACCAGCTTGTTCAATGCCAGCGTGAATTTTGTGCGCGCCCAGGATTGGGAACGCGCCATCCGCGTCAATCGCAAGTTTGTGGATAAATATCCCGGTTCAAAGGATGCCGATGATTTGTTCTACGATATCGCGAATTATCACCTCAAACTCGATCAGCTCGAAGAAGCAAACAATGTGTACGGCGAGTATGCCGTGCGCTTTCCGGATTCGCCGCGCGTGGTGGAAACGTTCTATCGCCGGGGCGAGTATTTTGAATGGAAAGGTTTGCTGCCGCAAGCGCGCGCCGAGTATGAAAAAGCCATGGGCAAAAGCGATGAGTTCCGCAGCCGCGAGATGGATTATAATGATTTCTTTTCCGGCGAAGCGCTGTTTCGCTTAACCGAGCTAAAATTTCGCGATTTCGCCGAAGTTCGTTTCAAGCTGCCAAAAGCGCAGATGGACGCTTCGAAAGACCGCAAGAAGAACTCGCTGATCGACATCGTGAACGGTTATACCCGGGTCGCGAGCTTTGGCACCTTGAGGTTGTATGAAGCCACACATAAAATCGGCGCGGCCTACGAAGAGTTTGCGCAAACCTGGGCGGATCAAGAAATACCGGAAGTCGACGAAAATCGCCGCATTGTCGCAAAAAAAGAAATCAATCAGGCGGCTACAGATTTGTACGAACGTTCGTTGCAATCATACAAGCATGCGGCGCTGGCGCTGGAGCGCCTGGCGAGCCAGTACAATAATCCTCCGGATACGACGGTGCGCAATGCCAAGCTTGCCCTGGAAGACACGACGGTACAAGTTGCGCGGCGCTGGATTCAACGCAGCAAAGACAAGGTGTCGGAAGTGATCTATGATATCGCGGAGTTGAACAGCGCTTCGATGAAGCAGTTGCTCGACGCGCCGACGCCGGAAAACATGGACAAGATCACGGCGCTTGAGTTTCGCAATCAGTTGCTGAGCAAGTTTGTCAAACCGTTGGTGGCGCAGACGATTCAGGCGCATCAACGTAATCTTAAAGAATGTGATTCGCTCGGCATCGAAAGCGCCTGGCTGGATCTCTCCCGCCGGAAAATTATTGAAACCAATAATGCGCTTGCACGCGAATATGTCGGTTTGTCAAAGCGCGCGATGTCGCAATATGCCGGCGATATTGGCACATACAAGAACATGATTGCAACCGCCGATTTCCAGGCTGATGATGTGAAGGAGGAAATGGCGAATTTGATCGATTTTGGGCGTTCGTTTGCCAAAGCGGCGGTGCAATCCTACCTCGAAACCTTGAACAGCGCCAAGCAGGCTGATCTGCATGCCCGCGCGCTGGAAGACACGGAAGATCAATTGCTGAGTTTCGTTTTCAGCCATGCCCGCCAGGTTGATTCGCTGGCGGCCGTTGCAAATGCGGAGCGTCTTGCCTTCGAAGAGAGGCTGCGGCGGGAATCAAAAGATCAATTTCAGGATGCCGTGTTTACGTTCGAAGAAAATAATTTCGCCTTAACCGACAGTAAAAAAGAAATTCTCGAAGCCGGATTTCTTGCGATGCGCGATCATAGCATCGAAAATCCCTGGTCGGAAAAAATCACGTTGACGCTCGTGCGCAGCGACCCGGCGAAATATGCGCAAGAGTTGAATCTTGCCATTGCCGATACGACGATTAAAACTGACGAGACCTGGTCCGTGACGGCGCAATATGCGCGTAATTGGACTGCTATTGATTATGCCGCGGCGCAATGGCAGGCGGCGCAAGCGCTCGAGGCCTCGACGGCATTTAGCGGTTATGATGCCAAGCGCGTGTGGTTGCCCGGCGATCGCCAGGCCGAAGCGCCGCCTGATTCATCGTCCGGCGCGCCGCGGGTTGAAAAGGCAGCAAATGTTTCGAGCGTCAGTCGCAGCAATGTCAAAACCGCCTATTTTCGCAAAGCCTTTGAGTTAAAAGGCCTGCCTGTGTTCGGACAGATTCAGGTGCAAGCCGATGACTCATACAATCTTTTTGTGAATGGCGAATATATTGCGCAAGTCATGAATTCTGCGGCGAACGGCGGTAAAACGAACATCCATGACTTCTCCAACTTCTTGAAAGGCGGCATCAATGTTGTCGCCTTCGAAGTGCGCGATACCGACAATTCCGGTGGCGGGTTGGAGGCGGTCATTTTTCTAAAGACATTGCCGGCCTGGGAAAAACACCAGACGGAAGCGCAGTTGAAGAAGGAACGCTATGAAGAAATGCTCATTTTTGAGCGCGGTATTGTACCCAATTTAAAATGAGGCGCAACGATGTTAGCCCGGTCCATTTTTTTAATGCTCTTGCTTGCAGGCGTGGGATCAGCGTCGGCGCAGGAAGCGCAGCCGGCCACGCCGGATTCGCTGCAAAGAAACTCTGGCCTCGTTCGGCAGCAAGCGCCGGCTGACACGGCAAAGAAACTGCCGGCCGCGGCCAAAGAGAAATCCGACCTGAATGAGCTTGAGCTGGAAGCCATTGCCATCGAAGCCGTCATTGAGAAGCCCAACGTGGATATTATCCCCAAACGCGTCAAACCTGATTTCGGAGAGATGCGCGAACTGGAGCGCAGTTTTGCGCGGGAACTCAAATCTGTTTCGAAAGGAATATTGCTGCACGATGACACTATCGATCAACCGCAAAAAGTTGACGGGCTTAAGAAAATTCCCGCAAAGAAAAAGGATTGATGGTATTGTCTAGCGCAATACACAAAATAGACCCCCAAATTCACCGGATGGAATTTTCAGACAAACTAAGGATAACGTATTAGGAGGTTTTTTCATGGATAGTTTTATCGAAGCCTTTCGGTGGGAAGCCGACGGCGCCCCCTACATGTATGCCATTCTCGTCGTTGGCGCTTTCGCAGCAGCGATCGCCATTGAGCGCTTCTATTTTCTGATGGTACGCTCGAACATCAACGCCAGCAAATTCATGTCCGAGATTCGCAAGCTCGTACGCGCCGGCGAATACAAGAAAGCCCTGGCCTTGTGTGACGCAGCGCCGGAAAAGGCGTTGGCGCAAGTCGTGGGCGCCAGCTTGCGCCGCGTGGCGGAGCAGGAAGTGACGGATTTTCGCGCCATTCAAAACAGTGTGGACGAAAGCACGCTGGAAGTGATTCCGCGGTTGAATCAGCGCACCAGTTTTTTGGCCATGCTCGCCAACGTGGCAACGTTGCTCGGCCTTATGGGCACCATCTGGGGTTTGATTCTCGCCTTCAAGGCGGTTTCATCTCCGGGAATTGATGCGGCGGAGAAGGCGCGCATGCTCGCGGCCGGCATCAGTGCGGCAATGAATACAACATTGATGGGTTTGGCCGTGGCCATTCCAGCCGTGTTGATTTACACGTTTTTGTTCAACAAAACCGCAAAGATCATCGATGAGATCGACGAGCACACCGTGAAGCTGATCAATCTTCTCACCGGGAATAAATAGCCATGGCTTTTAAACCTTCGAAGCGCCGGCACATCAAGGAGGAGAGCACGGAATTAAATCTCACGCCCATCATGAATTTGATGGTGGTGATGATTCCGTTGCTGCTCTCGTCGGCGCAGTTCATCAAGATCGGCATCATTGAGCTGAATTTGCCGCCGGCCGCCGGCGCAACCGCCGGCATGGCGAGCGGCAGCGCGCCCAAAGAAGCGCAGCGCAAACTGGATCTCACAGTGTCGATCACCGATCAGGGCTTCTATATTTCCAGCGCGGCGGCAATGCTCACGGGCGCAACGGCGACCGGGCCGACCATTCCCATCCAAACAAACGGCGAGTATGATTTTCAAGCGCTTTCCCAAAAGCTCCATGAGATCAAACAAAATATTGGCAACGGCTTCTCGGATTCCGAATCCATCATCATTCAGGCTGAGAATAAGATCCGTTACCAAGTACTGGTCAGCACGATGGACGCGGCGCGCATGATACGCCTCGAAGGTGGGCCCATGATTCTTTTTCCGCAAGTGTCTTTGAGCGCCGGCGTCATCTGACGGCGGGCGGCGGGGCGCACAACCTGCGCTCGTGAAATTCGAAACAACTTTTCCGGCATGCGATATGGCTTTTATACCTTCTAGAATCAAAAAGCACGACACCAAAGCCGTCGAGGTGAAACTCAATCTCACCTCGATGATGGATATGTTCACGATCATTCTCGTGTTTTTGCTGAAGACATTCTCCACCGAGGGCCAGCTCATCTCGCCTTCGGAATATTTGAAACTGCCGAACTCCTTGATTGAAGAGCCGGCCCAGGTGGGTTTGGATTTGATCGTATCCAAGCAGATTATTCTAGTCAATCACGAGAAAGTCGCGACGATGGATGACGTGATGTCCAATAATCCTGCGGTGGTTGAGAATGGCATTATCAAACCATTGCGGGAGCGCCTGCGTTACTACAGTACACAAGCGAAGAAAATGGAAGTCGATTACGGCGTCAAATTTTCCGGCAGAGTCATGATCCAGGGCGACAAAGAGCTGCCCTACGCCGAATTGGTGAAAGTGATGCGTACCTGCGGCGTTTCGGACTATCCGAACATGCGGCTGGTCGTTTACCGCGAAGGCAGCGAATAGTTACAGCGCACCGCCATGACTCTGTTTCATGGATGAATACAACATCTGCTGAATTAAATCTTAAATCTGTTGAGCCAAGTAACCCTGAAGGACAATATGCCGGCGCAGAGCAGCACGCAACGACAGCATGAGGGCACACCGAGGTCTGGCCTCGTATTCCCGAAGGAATTCGAGTACAATTGGTGGCAAACGCTTGATCGCCGCTTTTCAGTGACGCTGGTTGCCTCTCTGATCATCCATTTTCTCGTCATTGTTTATTTTGTAAAAAATCCGCCAACACACGATGTGGCGCGGGTGCAAGAGCAGTTTGCCCGGCTTGTCTTGGAAAAGGCGTCAAGCGAAACCCAATTTGTCGAAACACCGTTGGATGTCGCGCCTGATGAGTTACCCTCAGAGGAGCCGACGGCGAGTACTGTTCGCACGCCTACGGGCATCGTCAATCCCGGAGCGTCGCGGCGAACAACAGGGCAAAGCAGCGGCCAGGGAGATGACACCGGAGAGCCGGGAGGTGGAGGCGGTGAAATTGCCGGAACGAGTGGCCCGGCAGCGGGCGGGCGGCGCTCACGCGCAGTTATTCGAGAACAAGTTGGCAATCAAGGCCTGCTCGGCCTGTTGACGAGCAACAGCGGAATGGCGAGTGGTAACGAAGCGGCTGATTTGCTTGGTGATCACAATCCCAACGCCAATCTCGACGAAGCTCTTGCAGGCGTTAGCGGCATCAAACGCGCCGGCAGCAGCAGCGAGGCTGAAGGCGGAGCCGGTGCGGAAGGCAGTGGCGTTGGCTCGGGAGGGCCTGGTAAAGGCCGTGTCCGCGGCGGTCGTGAAACTGGCGGCGGCAATATTGACGCTTTGGTACAAGGGCTGGGCGAAGGCAAGGCCAAAGGCGTGAGCCGCTCGGGTGAGCTGGTGATCACCAGTGAAAAGCCGTTGATCGAAACGGAAGAAGGGCAAGTGGGCGGCACCGGCCGCGATGCCGAATCCATTCAGGCAGTGGTGGCAAGTCATAGTCCGGCGATTGAATATTGCTATCAGCGCGCTATCAAACGTGACCCGAATCTCAAAGGCAAAGTTGTCGTGAGATTCGTAATTACACCACAAGGCACTGTCGAAAGCGCGACAATCATTTCCAAGAGCAGCACGAATTCTGAAGTGGAAGATTGTATTCTGAGTCGCATCCGGCGGTGGGATGATTTTGGTGCAATCGACCCCAAAAAGGGCAATACGACTGTTAGACAGGTGTACACCTTCGGTTACTGATTTAATAGTTTTGACTCTAATTCTGAACCGCTTGCTTTAGCGATGACCGCGTTGGGTCGCTAGATAAGCGGTTTTTTATTTTGTTAGAAATTTTTATATTCCGGCCTGACGATTGTACCGTGTGAACAAGATAATTTTATCGCCGGCTTATGTGTTCGTTTGTCGTGCATGACATGAGAGCCTGAGCGGCGGCAATCTGATTAAAGCATCCTGCAAAAAATCGACACAGGCAAGGAGGACGACGTTGGCAACAAATCGTGCAACTCAAGAGGGAGTCACATCTAAGAACATGGCAGGCTTAAACGAATCCGGAACATGGAAGCGGACGCACACATGTGGCGCATTGCGAAAAGAACATTGCGACAATAATGTGATTTTGAACGGCTGGGTCGATAGCTGGCGCGATCATGGCGGCGTTTTGTTTGTGGATTTACGCGACCGCTATGGCAAGACCCAGGTCGTGTTTGCGCCGGAAAATGAAGAAATGCACACGCTGGCGCAGAGCCTGCGGAGCGAGTTTGTGATTGCCGTCAAAGGTAAAGTCAAAGCACGGCCCGCGGGCATGACGAATGCCAATATTGCCACCGGCGAAATTGAAGTCTTGGCGACGGAATTGAAAATTCTCAACCCGGCTAAAACGCCGCCCTTTGAGATTGGCGATCGTTTTGAAGCGGCGGAAGAGCTGCGTCTGAAATACCGTTATCTCGACCTACGCCGGTCGGAAATGCAACGCAATTTGATCATTCGCCATCAACTTGCGCAGCTCACGCGGCGCTATTTTGATCGCAATAATTTTATTGAGATCGAAACGCCGATGCTCATGAAAAGCACGCCTGAGGGCGCACGCGATTACCTGGTGCCGAGCCGGCTTTATCATGGCAATTTTTATGCGTTGCCGCAAAGCCCGCAAACCTATAAACAACTGTTGATGGTCGCGGGATTGGATCGCTATTTCCAGATCGTGCGTTGTTTCCGCGACGAAGATTTGCGCGCCGATCGCCAGCCGGAATTCACGCAAATCGACGTGGAAATGTCATTTGTCGATCATAACGATGTGATTAGCATGATGGAAGGCCTGGTCGCCGAAATGGTGCAGGCAACTCTCGGGAAGCCGGTCACATTGCCGTTGCCGCGCATGACTTACGCCGAAGCGGTATCACGTTTTGGCAGTGATCGGCCGGACACGCGTTTTGGCATGGAAATCCGTGAGATTACCGACCTGGCCGGTGAATGCGGCTTTCGCGTTTTTGTCGAGGCGGCCAAGGGCGGCAAAACCGTGCAAGGCATTTGTCTTGAAGGCGGCGCAAAATATTCACGCAAACAGATCGACGATCTCACATTGCAGGCCGCACAAATGGGAGCGCAAGGTTTGGTGGCGCTCAAGAGCACGAGTGAAGGCTGGCAAGGATCAGCCGCAAAATTTTTCTCAGAGAGTTTTGTCAACCAGGTCAATGGCCGCTTCGCCGTTCAGGGTGATGATTTGTTGTTGTTCATCGCGGATAAGAAAGAAAAAGCCCGCGAGATCCTCGGAACGTTGCGTCTGAAACTGGCTCAGGCCGAAGATCTTATTCCCAAAGACAAAATAAACTTGTTGTGGGTAATAGAATTTCCTTTGCTTGAGTTCGATCAAGAAGAACAGCGTTGGGTGGCCTGTCATCATCCGTTCACCTCGCCGCTCGATGAAGATTTGCCTTTGATGGACTCCGCGCCCGGCGACGTCCGTGCAAAAGCATACGATCTTGTGCTGAATGGCGTTGAAATCGCGGGCGGCAGCATTCGTATTCATCGCCGTGATATTCAGCAGAAAATGTTCAAATTGCTCAATATCGGCGACGAAGAAGCAGAACAAAAATTCGGATTCTTGATGGAGGCATTCGAATATGGCGCGCCGCCTCACGGCGGAATTGCCTTTGGTTTTGACCGGCTGGTGATGTTGCTGGCCGGGCGCAAATCCATTCGAGATGTGATCGCGTTCCCCAAAACCAATTCTGCCGTTTCGTTGATGGACAACTCGCCTTCACCTGTTACTCCAAAACAGTTGCAGGAACTTGGCATCAAATTGATTTAATAGAGTACTGTTGGGCCGGCCAGGCCTGAAAAAGCCCCAAGAAGCAGACAAAGCCGGCGCGGTTTTGCGCTTGTTACAGGGAAATTTAGATTGACTGCCAGTGTCAAATTCATTATATTGGCGGCGTTTTGTTTGTAAAGGTAGAGGGTGTAGCTCAGCTGGTAGAGCAGCGGCCTTTTAAGCCGTTGGCCGAGAGTTCGATTCTCTCCACCCTCACAGTTTGTTTTCTAAACTGGCAAATTTGCGACAAGCGCCCATAGCTCAACTGGCAGAGCAGCGGACTCTTAATCCGGAGGTTCTAGGTTCGATTCCTAGTGGGCGCACTGTTGGTCAAGAGGGAGGAAGGAAAAAACGAGGCTCGCTTAGTGCGAGCCTTTGTTGTTTGCAAAGGTTTTAAAAAAATGGTTGCGACTCAAAAAACGACTCGTTATCATGCCACGAATTCAAATTGGAGGGAAAACCTTATGCCTATGAAATCTCGTAAGAAGACAAGGCGGCTCCCCAATAATGGGTCGAGTCGACTCGAGAAAAGAGTGGATGGCTTGTCCAGCAAAATTGGGTTAATGCGTCGGAAATCAAAACGAGAGTTCAAGAAAGTCCGTCTAGAGTCAGCAAGGGAATTCAAGAAGGTTCGCCAGGAATCGGCAAAGGAATCCCCGAAGCTCCGTCAGGAAATGAAACAAGCCTTTTATAAATTCGAAGTGAAGATTCAAAAGCAGTTTGCGACATTTGGAGGCATGCTGCTTGCAAGGATAGAAGCGATCGAGCAAAACGACGCGAAATTGCGCAACGAGATTTTGACAATGATGGATTTTGTCCGAAAACAATATGACGAGTTCCATACAGAAAAAACCGCGCTCTGGGTGGGACAATTACGCTTAAAAGATGAAATCAGTCGTTTGAAAGAATCTGATAGCGATCAGAATGAGGCCCAGAGTAATTTGAATGTTCGAGTCACGCAACTCGAAGCAGCCTGATTTCGGCGCAACAAGAAATAAAAAAAGGCTCGCAGGACGAGCCTTTTTTATTGGGTAAAGTAAGGAAATGGCAATCGCCGATTTGTTAGACCAGCGGCACCAGCGGGCCAAGCTCATCCAGGAACATCTCGATGTGGCGCTTCGAGACGTGTTCTTTGCCCGTCATGCTGCGATTGAATTGCAGCACGATCTGATTGCCGAAACGATTGCGCAATTCGCGCACGTCATTTGCCTTAAGGCCGCCGGAAGTTACCGGCAGGCTATTTCCGATGCCGTGCCAGTTCTGATCAAACCGATGCGGGTCGCGCGTCTTGAATAAATCTGCCAATAAATTCGTATGCAGTTGCACGACATGCGCTTCCGTTTCGACCATGTCGCCGGTAATAGAGCCGATTTCGACGAGATCGGCGCCGGCGAGGCGTGCCAGCTTGCCAAGCGTTGTCATTGAAATGCCTTGGCGTTTATTTCGTGCTGTCGCAGCATGCGAGGTGCGATCGGCATAAACGATCAATTCGGGGAACTCATTGCGCACCATTTGCAGGATACTAAAACCGCACGCCTGAAAATCAATTACCACGCCCCGCCCGCCTTTTTTCATCACATAGTTAATTCTACTCAACACAACATCGCCGGAGCCGCTGACGTTGGGAAAATACATTTTCGGCATGCCGGTTTTTTGTGAACACTCTCGCGTCAACGCCAAAATTGCGTCGACACGCTTCTCAAATGGATTGAGGGACATGTTGTGAATCTGCGGGCTGTCACGCACGATGTCGCAGCCGCCCAAGAACGAGGCCTCCGCCTTTTCTTTGTATGCATCGAGGGGCAGGCCGACTTCCGGGCTGATGAGTGACGCCACTAGCGGACGCGCTGGATTGCCGAAATGCTTCTCGACAATCTTGCTGCCAAACGCAGAGCCGCGAAAACTTTTTATCCACCATTCCGGAAAGCGCACATCCTGCAAACGTAAATTTGCAATTTTTTCCAAACCAAAAATTTTGCCTGCGATGATCGTCAACATTTGCGGAATATTCCCGCCTTCAAAAAGCTCGGCAGGAAAGGCCACCTGCGTACCCTCCTCATGCACTTCGTATGCGGAAGCGCGCAGCTTGCTCACGATTTCTCCACCTAAAACATCAACAGAAGCTTTCTTGCATAACTCCTCGGCGGCCTCGATTAATGTTCTTTTGGGCGCCGGTTCAAGATAATAGCTGCACAAGACATCCGTAGGTTTGGGCTCATAGGCTTTGTTGATGTAACTCATGCTGGTCTCCTGTCTATTTCATGATTGGGTCGAATGTGCCGTTGTGTCTTGCTTGGGGGCGCTAGCCGTGGCGGTATTTTGGAGATCGGCAATTTCTTGATCTTTGCCGTCAAGCTTGCTTTCGAGAATGCGCAACTCTTCGAGCTTATCGAAAGCCACCGTCGCTAAATCTGCCAGCTTTCCCTGCACGTGAAGCTCATAGGCTTGACCGCCGAGCGCGAGAAAGGCCTTCTCAATATCACGATGGATCATGCTCTTTTCCCACTTGAGCTTGGCGAGCTTGGTGGCTTGTGCGGTTTTTTCGGAAGCGACTTCAATACCCTCACGAATCACTTCGGCGCCGCTTTTAATGAAATCACTGGCCATTTCACTGAATGTTGTGGCGCTTTGCTGCAAATCTTTTGCAATTTTTTCCCACAGGCTCATAATTATTCTCCTGTATTTCTTTGAAACGGAATGCAGAGTTGATGACGCCATTATGCAAAGTTTCTGGAAAATTTCCAAATCAAAATAACAAAGCGTTTGCCGGCTTTCAACATGACTGGATTGTTGGGCTCGGCTGACAATCTTCGTCTTTAACGAACGGGCGATGAGAGTCAATCCTTCAATTCATCAACTCGCGCAATTTGGTTGCATCCATTTGTTTTTCGCCTTTTTCTCCGATCTCGACGAATTTACCTTGCCAATTAAAAATCACTTTCTGGCCGAGACGGCAAAAATCCCCGGCCTCTGGAAAGAGGCGAAGAAACGTGAAGTAGGCATTCGAAGCAAAGACAATTTTAACCGTCTCGAGTACTGGTTTGAACTCCGTATCGATCCAGACGCCGTCCGGATTTAGCGCCATGACACGCCCTTTTACGACAACCACGCTGGCCTGTTTCGGTGCAGCGACAACCTCGGCCTCCTTCATCTCACGAATGGATTGGCTCATTGCCACTGCGCCTGCACCGGAAGAGGCCTTCATGAGCATTTCCCGCGACGGCTCTGCGGCCCAGCGTCTCTCCATTTGCTGGAATACACCAGGCAAAGCTGCAGCATCTCCTGCTAACGTTTCCTCTTCCCGAACGAGATATGAAGTGTAGGGCGTGACCAGGCGGAATTCCTTTGCCAGGCTGATCACTTCGTTTTTTAATTCTGCGTTTTCGCCGTTGAGTCGAATGTCCTCCAGCAAATCGCCGACGCGTCGCGTGGCCCACAGTCTTGCCACAAACTCGCGTTCGCGCTCGCGCCGGGGAAAATCAAATTCATATTGAAATGTTTGACGCTGCTCTCCGGCTTGTCCGCGCAGAATCAAGCTGGCATGCCCCGCTTGCTGGTAGCGGCCCGCCAGAATAATTTGCCCGCCTTTGAATAAATCCGGCAGTTGGCGCGGAGACAACAGCCTTACGTCCGTGCCGCGAAATTCGTATTCCATGTTGCGCATCACCGGGTAGCGGACTTTATCATAGAATGTCGATACGCGTTCTTCGATATTCTCTTGCGGTGAAATATAATCGGCGAAAGCGTGATGATCGCGGCCGAGGCCGTCGAGCAATTTGGTGTTGACATCGAAGCCGACGCCGAATGAGAACAGGCGAACCTCGTTGCTGTTGGCCTGCTGGAGGTTGCGCCGAATTTGCCCTTCATCTTGCACGCCCACGGAAGGCAAGCCATCAGTAAGAAAAATGATCATGCCGCGTCCCGCCGGTGAGTCACGCAAAAGTTTATGCGCAGCAAGCAAGGCTTCGTTGATGTTCGTACCGCCGGTGGCTTCCAGTTTATCAACCTGCCAAAGCGCATCCTCGCGTTCAGTAATACCCGCTAGTGTCGACCGAAAAACTCTGGCCTCGGAACTGAAGGTTACCAGCCCAAAACGGTCGCGTTCACCGAGCCGTTGCAAACAATAACGCAAGGCTGCTTTGGCCTGCTCGATTTTTTCGCCCGCCATGCTGCCCGAGGTGTCGAGTACCAAGACCAAATCCTTGGCCTGAACTTGATTCTCATTAAGCTCGACTTGCGGCGAGATGAGCAGGATGAAATAGCCGGGTTTTCCGGTTTCCGGACGATGCGTTAACAGGGTCGTGGCGATTTCGTTGGGATCGAGTGAGTAGTAGAGCAGAAAATCGCGACCGTCCAGCGCATTCGTCATTTCACATTCTACAGTCGCATGGCGATCGTCAGGCTGCCGGATTTCGACGCGATGCGAAGGTGAATAAATATTTCGCAATGCGGTTTCCGACTGCATTTCAATGCGCAAAAAGCTCTGTTGTGATTTCACCCTTTCAGGTTGCTGCGAGCGCTCGCGCTCGAACGGAATTGGAGCAATCGGGCGAGGAGGCAGGGGACGCGGCGATGGGTCAGATTCCCCTGCATGGGATATTGAAACGTGACCGTGTTGCCCTCGCGCGCGAGACTGGCGTCGTAGCGCAGGGTTAACTTGCGTGTGGCTTTGGCAGGAATGGGGAAAATACGCGCGCGAAAGGTGCGGTAATCAGCCATTTCCAGCAATGCCGGATCAAGCTGTTGGCGCACGATATTTTCGTAAATGCCGCGCGCTTCCTCGGCGCTCAATAGCTCTCCGGCCATCTCCTTGCCGTCGACGTTCATGCTGAAGCGCGAAACGTGCGCGTTGGCTGGAAGGGGAAAAAGAAATGTGCCCTCAACGGTCGTTGCCCCGGGATTGTAAAATTCATGCTCGACCGTCACGACGGCCATTTGTTCATGTAACTGTGCATTGATTGCATGACGGCGCAATTCCAGTTCGGTGGGCTGAAAATCCGGGCGAATGATGAGGCCCTGGCCGTTTGCCAGGCTGAACGCCATCAACAAGAATGGCAGAAAAATTACAGGCGACTTCATAGAGCTCTCCGGCAGAATGATCCAAACAAAATTTGTTTTGCTTATTCTACTCGCGGCAGGCGGCTTTATTCCATCGCCATTTGAAATTTTTTCAATCGTGCTGATTCGTCATGGCCGAATTGTTATGAGCGCCGGACATCGTTCTCACCGCAGCAAATCCAGCAAATATTTGCCGTATTCATTTTTGGCAAGCGGCGCGGCGAGCGCGCGCAGTTGTTGCGCATCAATATAACCCATGCGATAGGCAATTTCTTCAACACAGGAAATTTTCAGCCCCTGGCGTTTTTCGACGGTTGCAACATAGGTTGCTGCCTCGATCAACGAATCATGCGTGCCGGTATCGAGCCAGGCGAAGCCCCGGCCCAGCACTTCAACATGCAGGGCATTGGAGGCGAGGTAGGCGCGGTTCGCATCCGTGATTTCCAATTCGCCGCGCGTCGAGGGTTTGAGATGCTTGGCGATACTGACGATTTGGTTATCATAAAAATAGAGTCCCGTAACAGCATAATTTGATTTTGGCTTGACCGGCTTTTCTTCGATGCTAAGCGCACGATAATTCTTGTCGAATTCCACCACACCATAGCGTTCGGGGTCGCGCACGAAATAAGCAAACACCGTTGCGCCAGATTTTTGCTGCGCCGCGTTGCGGAGTATTTCGGGAAAGCCGTGGCCATAAAAAATGTTGTCACCCAATACCAGCGCGACGTTATCCGATCCAATGAATTGTTCGCCAATGATGAAGGCCTGCGCCAAACCTTCGGGGCGCGGTTGTTCGGCATAACTGAATTGCAAGCCGAAGCGCTGCCCATCGCCCAACAACTCACGAAAGCGCGGCAAATCCTGCGGCGTGGAAATGATGAGGATATCGCGAATACCGGCCAGCATCAAAACCGACAGCGGATAATAAATCATCGGTTTGTCATAAACCGGCAGCAGTTGTTTGCTGATGACGTGGGTGATGGGATAGAGGCGTGTGCCGCTGCCGCCGGCCAGGATAATACCTTTCATGTTGTGTCCTTTGAATTTTGAAATCTACGGTTGAAGTTCTTGGTAAACGTGTGGCCTTTGTTTTCTACACAAAAATAATCAACCCCGATCGTCTCTGCTGCGATCGTCGATCCTGCCGACAAAACAAATATACCACCAAATGAATGAAATGAGAAAATCATCAAAACTGCTTCAGCGGGGGCGCATACAGTGCGCAATTGGATACAAACAAAAGGGCATTCCGTCGTGACGGAATGCCCTTGTCGAAGTGAGCCTGTAAGCCGAATTCTGTATCCCGCTGAAACGGGCTGATCATCATTTATCTAGGGCTGCCGTCGCCGGCAACCTCGAGCATGCTACCCGCTTACTCGAGCGAGCCGCTCTTCATGTCCCGCCAGAGCGTTGAAAATTTTTAAAAGCGGGACAAGCGTAAGCCTATTTGCATTTGCACGGAGTACTGGTTACCCTTTTCACTCTTATTCCGCAGGGCGGAACAGACCTGGTTTCTGTGGCCCTATAGCGCTATCACTAGCGAGAGGCGTTACCTCTTACTCTGCTCTATCGTGTTCGGACTTTCCTCGTCTCGTTTCGCTTGCGCGAGGCGAGACGCGATGATCCGGCTCGCTTCGTTTAAACCGCCACGGCTTCTTCGTCTTCCTGCCAAACCAAAATGCGACCGCAATTTTCGCAGAAAAAAATCTGTTTCATTTCACGAATCTCCATCATGCGCTGCGGTGGAATGCGCGTGCCGCAACCCCCGCAGCCGCCTCGTGAAAGCTGCACCACGGCGGAGTCTTCCCGGCTACGCAGGATGCGTTCATAGGTGCGTAACAAATTCGGTTTCACGCTTTGCGCTAGGCCGGCGCGCATGTTGGTCAATTCGGCAACATGGTTTTTTGTCTCCTCCAGCAGGAGATTCAACTCGGCCTCTTGTTCACGCGCCTCTTGCTCCAGCTGTTGCAAAGCCGCTTGTTGAGACGAGACGTCGTCGTTGAGTTTTTTCTCTTCTTCGAAATAGCCCAGAACTTTAGTCTCGCCTTGATCGTTTTCTTTTTCCACAGTTTCGATTTCAAGCGTGATGGCGTCGTACTCTTTGTTGTTTTTCACGGAGAAAAGCTGTGTCTCATATTTCTTTTTGCGTTCTTTCGCCAGGCTAATTGCGCCTTCGAGTGCGCGACGCTCGCGCTCAGTTGCGGCCAGCTTGGCCCTGTTATCTTCCAGTTTGAGCGCTGAGCTGGCAAGGCGCTGCTTAAGCTCGGCCAAGCGTTGCGGCAAATCGCCTTTGGCTTTTTCCAGGCGGAGCAATTGCCGATCAATTTTTTGTACTTCTAATAGGGTTTGAAGAACGGAGGCTAGCATATGTTTCCCATCTTAAAAAGATTCGTTTGAATAGTTGTACCAAAGCCCAAGAGCCAACAAAAGCAATAATCCAGCTAAAAACAAAAATGCACCTGGCAAGCAGGTGCATTCGAATTTTTTCTCGCGGACGCGAGAAGCTTTACGCAGAAAAGCATGTATCGCTCATCGTGCATGGCATTAATAAGCAGCCGCTTTTTGAACTCACGCGTTTTGAGCAAATCCGATTGCATCATACTTACCTGTGGTGTGAATCAAATCGAAACAAAGTTCTTGCTTTAAAAACGAAGGATGAATATATAGCGCATGCGCCATAAATGCAAGATTTTTGTTGGCCCCTGTCAGTTCACGCATTGCGACAACGTAAAGCGCGATCAGACAATGTGCTTTACACCAGCCTCGTGCGTTTGAAGATTTTTGATGTGAACGGCCGGGAGATTGTTATTTTATTCGAAGGCGAACAGCCTGCCCGGGGGGACACGAAATTAGCTGGGATAGCCGTGACGCCCGGCGAAATCTCGTGGCAAATGGCGTGCAGTATTTCCGTTTGGAAAGTGGGGCGCAACAGGATACGAAGGCGATGAGTCTGGTGAGATAGGGTCAACAAGAGGAAGTCCCGAAGCCGGGGGAGGCAAGATTTATTATGACATGCTGCACGATGAACATCGCCTCCCGAAAGCGCCGGCCTTCGGAAGGCGATGAGAATGTCATTCTGTTTTTCCGAAAGTGAAGCTTGCGCTTTTCAGAGTGTTTCCCGAAGCGTCTCGAATTTCGACTTTCCAGGAGCCGGACATTTCGGTTGTCATGGTTTTGCTCGACCAGGTGCGCCAACGCCCTTCCCGGCCTTTGTTGAGTTTCACCTCGCCGCGCAGCGAGTCGCCTTGAAACCAGGCATGCGTCACTTCACCTGCTGCGCCCTCAAGCTCAGTGAAACAATAAAGTATCGGAGTGGTGGCGTCGAACTCCAACGCTTCTCCGGAAGGTTCGCGTTCAACCACCGCGGTGCAAATGGCAACGCGGTTGACCTTAATGGTATCGGCCTCTTGTGCCATTGCCGGCGCCATGGCGAGCAGCGTGATACCCAAGCTTGCCAGGATTTTGAATGCTTTCATCAGTTGTCCTCCTTGAAAAGAGTCCTTGGTATGAGTGAATTTGAGTTTCAGGTGATAACGATTTTGTAGATTTGTGTCAATTCTGTTCCGTGCAATTCATCAAAGTCAAAATTCGCAAGGCCATTCGTTATGAATTTGACGCGCTATCTCTCGACGGATTTAATCAAGCTGGAAATGGAGTCTCCGCTCACGCCGCCGGATGATCCCGCAGCCAATCTCGAAAAATTTCGCCAGCAGCAAAAAGAAAAAATCATTGAAGAGCTTGTCGAACTCTTGGAGAAATCCGGCAACGTCACGAACAAGCGCAAACTGCTCACCGACATGATCAATCGCGAGCGCCGCGCCACCACTGCGCTCGGGCGCGGTTTGGCGGTGCCGCATGTGCGCACGAGCTACCTGCGCGAACTGACGATTGCCATCGCGCGTTCGCGAGAGGGCCTGGATTTTGACTCTCTTGACGGCCAGCCCACGCATATCTTCTTCGTCGTCGTTGCGCCCGGCCATGAGGATGACGGCTTATATTTGCGTATTTATAAACACCTCGCCGAGATCAGCACCTTTCACAACGCGGTCAAGGAGTTGATGGCGGTTGAAGACCCGGGCGAAATGATTCGTTTGTTGCGGCAGTGGGAATAAATCGCAGCAATACCGCATATTGTTTTGCGACGGCCAGGCCGTCCCATGAAATCTCCAAACACAATAAAACAATAAGCCACGGCCAAGCCGTGGCTGAACCTTAAACGCGTCTTATCCCGCCACAATATTCACCAGCTTCTTCGGCACCACAATCACTTTTCTCACGGTTTTGCCGTCCACGAATTTCTTGATTTGCTCGCTTGCCAGCGCCATTTGTTGCAAGGTGCTGTTGTCAATTTCCGCCGGCACCGTAAGCTGGCCGCGCAGTTTGCCATTCACCTGAATTACAACTGTGATTTCGTCAACCGCGAGCGCGGCCTCATCATGCTCTAGCCAGGGCAGTAGATGCACGGATTGGCCGGGATGGCGCAAAATCTCCTGCCAAACTTCTTCGGTAATGAACGGCGCAACCGGCGCGAGCAAGCGGGTGAACACTTCCAAACCTTCACGCCACAATGCCGCGGAAATACCATAAACATTCTGTTCGCGCCGGCAATCGTAAAAGAAATTCAGGAATTCCATCAGCGCCGCGATGGCGGTGTTGAATTCAAAATTCTCGATATCGTATGTCACGCGTTTGATGGTCGTGTGCATGATGCGACGAAATGCGCGTTCGCGTTCGTCGGAGTGATCAAAAAATTGCGCATCGGTAAAGTCATTTGCCAGCGCCCAATAACGTTGCAGAAAGCGGCTCGCGCCTTTGATACCGGTTTCTTCCCATTTCGTTTCGGCCTCGAACGGCCCGATGAACAGAATATAAACTCGCAAGGCATCGACGCCGTTGGCGGCAGCGACGGCGTCCGGCGTGATAACATTGCCGCGTGACTTCGACATCTTTTGATTGTCATAAGAAAGCAACATGCCTTGATTGCGCAATTTTTTGAACGGCTCGACAAACGGCACCAGGCCGCGATCGTGCAAAACCTTCGTCCAAAAACGCGCGTAAAGCAAGTGCATCACGGCATGTTCGGCGCCGCCAACATACAAATCAACCGGCAGCCAATACTTCACGGCTTCGGCATCAAAGGGCGCTTGGTCCTCGTGCGGGCTGGCAAATCTCAAAAAATACCAGGAGGAGCAGGCAAACGTGCCCATGGTGTCGGTTTCACGGCGGCCGGTGACGCCGTTGGGCAACGTCACATTCACAAATTCTGCTATCGCAGCCAATGGCGACTCACCGGTCTCGGTTGGCTCATAGTTGGGCACCTCTGGCAACTGCACCGGCAATTCATGCGGAGCTAATGCGACTTCCCCAAACTCCTCAGTGTGAACGATCGGGATCGGTGTGCCCCAATAGCGCTGGCGGCTGATGAGCCAGTCGCGCAATTTGTAATTGACGCGGCGGTGGCCTTTGCCGGTTTTTTCGAGCCAAGCCGTAACTTTGTTCACCGCAATATCCGCCGGTGTGCCGTCAAAGTCATCGGAATTGATCATCTCGCCAGCATTCGCATCATAAGCTTGCGTCATATATTCCGGCTCAAGATCGACGCCCACCGGTTTGATCACCACACGAATGGGCAGATGAAACATGCGCGCAAATTCAAAGTCGCGTTGATCGTGCGCCGGCACGGCCATGATCGCGCCCGTGCCGTAGCCCATCATGACATAGTCCGCAATCCAGATCGGAATGCGCTTGTTATTGACCGGATTGACGGCATAGCTGCCGGTGAACACGCCGGTTTTCTCACGCGTTTCCTCGCTGCGCGTTTCTTCGTTTTTCTTCTTTGCCGCTTCGACGTAGGCCACAACCTGTTGGCGTTGCGCCGCCGTGGTCAATTGCTCCACAAATGGATGTTCGGGCGCCAACACCATGAAGGTTGCGCCCCACAGTGTATCCGGCCGCGTCGTGAAGATGACGAGATCGCCCGCCTCGGTTTTGAATGAAACCTCTGCGCCTTCACTGCGGCCGATCCAATTGCGTTGCATCGCCTTGATGCTCTCCGGCCAATCTATCGTGTCGAGATCAGCGATCAAGCGTTCGGCATAAGCGGTGATTCTGAAAAACCATTGTTGCAAGATTTTACGTTCGACCAACGCGCCGCTGCGCCAGCCGCGGCCATCGACAACCTCTTCGTTCGCCAGCACGGTTTTTTCCACCGGATCCCAATTCACCGCGGACGCCGCACGATAGGCCAGGCGAAAATGACTCAAGTAGTGCCGCTTTTCACGCAGCGACAATGCTTGCCACTGTTGCGGCAACACTGCGGCGACGCCGGCCTGCAGTGCGAGGTTTTGGGTGCCGTGTTTCGCCAGTTCGGCTTCCAATTCTTCGATGGGGCGTGCCTGATTGGCGCGTGTGTCGTACCACGAATTGTAGAGCAGCAAAAAAATCCATTGCGTCCAGCGATAGTATTCCGGCTTGCTGGAGTTGATTTCACGTTCCCAATCATAGGTTGCCGCAATGAGATTCATTTGGCGTTTGTAATTGGCGGAAAATTGTGCGATCAATTTCGCCGGATTCGTTTTCATTTTGATCGCGGCATTTTCTGCGGGCAGGCCGAAGGCGTCCCAGCCCATGGGATGCAGGACATTAAAACCGCGCATGCGATGATAACGCGTCACCACATCGGTTGGCACATAGTTGCGGCAATGGCCGACGGACAGGCCTTCGCCGGAAGGATAGGGGAAAAAATCGAGAATATATTTTTTAGGTTTGCTGGGGTCGTTGCCGGTATTGCTCAAACCCAGTTTTTCCCAATAGGTTTGCCATTTGGCTTCGAGGGCGGCGAAATTGTAGCGCCCTGGCGGGGTGGTGTTATCTGTTTGACTACTCATGTACATTCCTTACATGTAAAGAATCTGAGGTGAACTTTATTGCAGATGGAGCGGAAAAATACACAAAATTTCACAACAAAAAAAGCACAACCTTTCATTTTATGGCCTGTGCGGAAAGTTTTCTTGCTGCGGTAAATTTGTTAACGCTTTTTTATAAGAGGGAAGTGCGGGCTTGGAGAGGTTTAAAGATCAGATACAGTGATGTAAAACTGCTCCATCATGGCTCGTCAGCACTCGGCCCAGGTGACAAAAATTTTACCGGTTGGGTTGTTTCCATTCGTTGGCGGCATTTTTAAGAACCTTTAGTTGCAGCTTGTCCGCCGGATTGGCGTCAACCGATTTCGCGCACCCAGCCATACGGATCTTCCCTCGTTTGCAGTTGAATGCCGACGAGCATATCCCACAATCGCCGCGTTGTGTGGAGTTTTTCCAGTTGGAATTTGCGCGTTTTGCCGCCGTAATAAATCGAAACAATGGGCGTCACTACGGCGGCATTGCCGGCGCAAAACACTTCGGCAATGCGTTTTTCGTCCATCACTTCATCCACGTGCAGCGGCCGTTGTTCCACGGACATGCCCAGAGCTTGCGCCAGAATCATCACCGAATCGCGGGTGACACCCGGCAGAATGGTGTCGGATTGCGGAGTGATCAGTTTGCCCTCGGTTGACACCGCCAGAAAAGTCGCGCCGGAGAATTCTTCAATGTATTGATTGTGAACGGCATCCAAATAAAGAACGTCATTGAACGGCTTGTCACTCACCTGAACTGGCTTGCCCTCCACCCAATCATATCCCCGGCGCGCGAGCTGTGTCGGTAATAAACCGGAAACATAGTTACTGGCGGTTTTGGTGTTGCCGGTGCCGCCGGGCGCTGCGCGATGAAAGCCGCGAGTAATCAAGACACTCATGCCTTCCACGGGATAATAAGAACGCACGGGCGAGGCATAGATAAGAAATAGATGATCTTTGGCCGGGCGCACGCCCAATTGCGGGCCATGACCCATGAGCAACGGCCTCACGTATAAGCATTGCGGATTGCGCGTCTGCCACGCCCAATTCTCCTCGCGGTAGGGCGGGATGGCCTCGCGGTTTGCCCGCACGGTCTCTGTGACCCCTTCAAGAAACAGTTCAATCGGCACTTTCGGCATCAATACACGCGCCGCCGATTTTTGCAGGCGCCGAGCATTCATTTCCGGTCGAAACAGCACGACTCTTTTTTTTGCCGAAATGAAAGCTTTTGTGCCTTCAAACGCGGCAGCGCCGTAATGCAAGGCGCAGGTTGCGGGATGCAGAGACAAATGCTGCATGGGGATGAGCGCTTTATTGGCGACGCTGCGCCATCCATTTTCCGGGCAATCATCCGAGTAATAAAATTCCCAGCCAATATCCAAGCAGGGATTGGGCCAATGTTTGCCCTCATCGGGATCATCACTTGTAACATGGCAGGCCAAGTACATATTGGCGGTGCGATATACATCAAAAATCAAATGGTCGAAATCGGGCAGAGAGAGCTTTCGAATGGGCAGCGACATCGTCCGCGTCTTTTCGGCAGGCGCTTCTGGTCGTTGCAGAGCGGGGATCATACAAACCTCCGGTTAGCACAACGGATCATGACCGGGAAAAATCAGCCCCGGAGTTTAATCGTCGCACATGGACGAAAGTAAATTAATCCCTTTTCGAGTGGAATGCAATGTGAAACTTTCTTTGAACATTTTCGAAATTATGAGCGTCTATTCGAAACAAGTCCTCTCACCCAATTCAGGAGCCTGTTATGATTTCGGTGCAATCAAGCACACCCGCCGCCTTTTTGTTGGAAAACAGTTTTAACCCCGCGTCATATTCCCAGCCCGGCGACCGGTTGCCGATCCAACGTCTCGGAAAACAATTCTTTTTGCCCGTCGCAAAAATCGTATGGATTGGCACCAAACATCGACTCGTGTATGCTTACACCGAGAACAAGCAACACGTGCTTGATTTCGGGATGGAAGAACTGTACAGCCGTCTTGCCTCCAGCACGTTTTTTCGCATTCACCGTTCCGTGATCGTGAATCTCAAACAAATCGAAAAGATCACGCCGCTGTCCGATGGCCGTTGCCAACTCACCATGAAGGATTTCATGCATAGCGCCGTGCTCGTCAGCCGCTATCGCACAGCAGATTTTATGAAAGCCGTGCGCTCCATGCACTGATCGCCGGTAGCATTTGCAAGTTATTGGAATAACTCGGGACAGAGACCATAACGATTTTTTGTATAAAGACTATCCCTTCATTTAAGTGTTTTTAAGCAAGACTAACCGTGGAACTACAGGCTGAAATTATGCCTCTCGCTTAGGATAACTGCGAAATCAAAAGAAAAGAAATAACGGCGACGATGTTTGCCCGGCTCGGGAAACTCGTGTTTAATCGAGTGGAGGTTGTACAGCCGTCACCTCGCCTGCCGTTCTCCGCATCTCTTTTCTCCTGCCCTGTTCGCGTTCGATGATGAGGCCGCCTCGTTGTTTTTTGCCCTTCGTATGCTTATATTCCCCGCCTGATTTTTAGTCCGAGATCCGACTCGTTTTGAGTTAAGTTGGCATGATCCATATTCACAATCTAAGAAAACAATTCGGCCCGCAGGTCGTTTTTGAGGGCGCTTCGGCGCATATTCCGCCGCATACGCGCGTCGGCCTCGTCGGTCCCAACGGCTCCGGCAAGACGACGCTGTTCCGCATGCTCATCGGCGAGGAGCATATCGATGAAGGCAGTCTCGTTATTTCCAAAGGCGCGCGTGTTGGCTATCTTAAACAGGAGGTTTGGAATAATCCCGAGCGCAGCATCCTTGCCGAGGTGCTGGCCGGTTTTCCGGAACTGCAAGCGCTGGAGCAAAGTCTGATCGAATTGGAAAACGCCATGGCGACAAATCACGACGCCGAATTGATCGAACGTTACGGCAAATTGCGTCAAAAATTCGAAGCGCTCGGCGGCTATGCCATCGAGCACGAGGCCAAGAGAATTTTGAGTGGCATCGGCTTTCAGCCGGCGCAGTTCGCGCAGCCGTTGCACACGTTTTCCGGCGGCTGGATGATGCGCGTTGCGCTGGCGAAATTGCTGCTGAGTAAACCGGATATCTTGCTGCTGGATGAACCGACGAACCATCTTGATCTGGAATCCGTCGTCTGGCTGGAATCTTTTTTGATGGACTATCCCGGCACTATCGTGCTGACGACGCATGATCAGGTTTTCATGCAGAGCATCGCCGAACGTATTCTCGAAATCAGTCTGCATCAATTGCATACCTATATCGGCGATTTTGAATCCTATGCCGAGCAGAAAGCGGTGAAGCGCGAACAGCTCGAGGCCCAATTCAAAAATCAACAGAAGAAAATTGAGCAGACGGAAAGATTCATCGAGCGGTTTCGCTACAAAGCGACCAAAGCGCGGCAGGTGCAGAGCCGCATCAAAATGCTCGAAAAAATGGAGCGGGTTAAAGTTGAAAATGATGCGCCGCGTGTCATGAAGTTCCGGTTACCGCAGCCGGAACGTTCTGGCATCGATGTCCTGCAACTGCGCAGCGTCGAGAAGCGCTATGGGGATAAACTCGTTTACCGCAATCTTGATTTCCATCTGGCGCGCGGCGAAAAGGTGGCATTGGTGGGGCCCAACGGCGCGGGCAAATCAACCCTGCTTAAAATTGTTGCCGGCGTTTTGCCGATTGAAGATGGCGAACGTTTGTACGGTCACAACGTGACGGTTGAATATTATGCTCAGCACCAACTCGAGATTCTCAATCCGGCGGCGACTATCTTTGAAGAAATTTCGAGCGTGACCGGCCATCTGCTTCCCGAACAGCGCCGTACTCTGATCGGCGCTTTTCTGTTCACTGGAGATGATATTTTTAAACCGGTTTCGGTGTTATCCGGCGGAGAGAAAGCGCGCGTAGCGCTCGCAAAGATGCTCGGGCGTCCGGCCAATTTGCTGGTGATGGACGAACCGACGAATCATCTTGATATTTTGTCGCGGCAAATTTTGGAGGACGCGCTGGCAGATTATGAGGGAACACTGCTTTTCATTTCGCACGATCGCGCGTTTATCAATGCGATTGCGAGCAAAGTCGTGGAAGTCGTGGATGGCCGGCTG